>JAEXPO010000320.1 GCA_023446675.1 Bacillota bacterium
CAATCTGCATGGTCAGCTTCTGGTAATAGCCGTCAAAGCCGCCGTATTCCGCCTCGATTTTAACACCGGGATTTTTCTGCATATACAGATCGATGGCCTCCAGTGTCGCTTTGTGGCGCGCCTCCCCGCCCCACCAGGAAAAGCGCATGGTGATATCCTTTGGCGCCGGCGTTGCCGGGGCCGGTGTCGCCTGCTCCTTCGATGCCTGGGTCGGAGTCGCGCTTATGGGAGCCTGTTCCGCCCCTCCGCATCCGGTAAAGGAACCAAGTAGAACAGAAAGCATGCACAGGATACCGGCTGCTTTCAAAAATTTATTCATAATCTGTCCCTCCCTAGTAATAAACTAGTCAAATTCGCTTCAGTTCCGTAAGTACTTACGAATACGATTATAGTATCCTCTTACCTGTTTCTAAAGGGATGGGAATGTATAAAAGGTATCTTCTCTCCAGCAAATTACGGTATAGCCGGGTGAAAGGTATCCTTTTCTCAGATACGTATCAGTTTTATATGTTTTTAAAAGTGGGGAGAGGCGGTTCGTCCAATAGTGGTATAATGACAGTAAGGACTCTTTTACCGCGCACAGGAATGAAAAATGGCAGGTTGCTGTTTCGTCATTCCTTCATTCAACAAGGAGGGCATCAGAATGTACAAGCTGCTGGTAGTGGATGATGAAAATGAAACCAGAAACGCATTGTGTACTTACTTTCCATGGGATGAGATGGGTTTTGAAATCGCCGGGCAGGCCGAAGACGGGAAACAGGCCCTGGATTTCATGGATAAAAAGGCGGTTGACGTTGTACTCTGCGATATACGTATGCCCGGAATGACGGGTATTGATCTGGCCAGAACGCTTCACAACGGGAAAGTAAAAACCAAGATTATTTTTCTGAGCGGCTACAGGGACTTCGACTATGCCCGGAACGCGCTGTCCTGCGGTGTAAAGGATTACATTGTAAAGCCTGCCAAGTATAAGGACCTGGTAGAGGTTTTTTCAAAGGTAAAGGAAGAATTGGACAGTGAAAGCCTCCCTGCCCCTACCGGTTCCTGTGAGCCTAAAGGCGGAGGAGACTTCAACCTCAATGAAAAAATTATTTCTTCCGTCAAGGAGTATGTCGCAGTCCATTACAGGGAGGCCACCCTGGAGGACGCCGCTAAACGAGTGTACATGAATCCCAATTACCTCAGTCAGTATTTCAGGCAGAAGACCGGGCAGTATTTTTCCGATTATCTCATTACCGTCAAAATGAAAAAAGCAATGGAGCTTTTGGAGGATCTCCAGTATAAAACGTATGAGGTAAGCAGCATGATTGGCTACAGCAATGCAAAAAATTTTACCCGGACCTTTAAGAATTACTTCGGCAAAAGTCCCAGAGAACACAGAAACGGGTGTTGTATGAACTGGGAGCGGGCCGCGTCGTCGGACAAGTGAATCATGGCATTCCATAGAGAAGAAGGTGCGGAGCCTATGCGGAGAAAATTCTTTCTGAAAAATCTGGCACTTTTTGTCATACCCCTTCTCATACCACTGCTGATTTTAGGCGCGCTGTCCATTATGATAACGCAGCGCTATATTAAGGACGATATCAATAAAAATAACCTCAACCTGTTAAATCAAACCCGGGAGAACATGGAGCTGATTCTGAATGAACTGGATTCCTTCAGCGTGAGCTTCGACACCAATCCCGATATTACCGCCAGGATTAAAACGATTTTGTGGAGCAAATCCTCCTCCTACGAGGATTTAACCGCGCTTCGGATTATGCATAATTTTCTCAGTGCCCCGGCCAATGCCCGGCCCTATTTTCATTCGGTCTATATCTACTATGGCGGTCAGGATCGCTTTCTCACCAGCACCGAGGGTCTGACAAGCCTCAGCGGCTTTTATGACGTCTCATGGCTTGAAAGCTATGGGAGACAGGACAGCAAAACGCTTGTTTGGACGGAACCCCGGGAAATCAGGCGCTATTCCTTTGAAACGCAGCCGATGCGGCTGGTCACCCTATACCGGCGCTTGCTCTCGGGGGACGGTGTTATTGTGCTCAATATTAATCCGGACTATATCAACGATCTGTTGGGCAGCCTGACCATTCTTCCCAGCCAGTACATCCTGGTTCTGGATGAGAACGGAAATAGTCTTTTTATGAACCATCCCTCCTCTCCGGAGGATCTGGATGTGGGTGTGGTGAGCCAAAACGCCGGAGAATTCTCCGTTATCCACACCTCGGAAAATGCCTATGTCGTATCAAAAATCCGCTCCGACCGCTACGGCTGGAGTTATATCTCCATTACTCCCCGCCAAAGCCTGTATGAGGTACCTTTGAAATTGACAACCCTCACCCTGTTCCTTTTGTTCGTTTCCCTGGTGCTGGGCATCATTCTGACCTATTCCATTACGAAAAGAAATTACAGCCGTATCCGCCATATTATATCCATCATCGACTCTGCTGAAAACGGAAAACCCCTTCCGCTCATGCCCTCACGCGTCAAGGATGAGTACGGCTACATCATGCAGAATATTTTAAAGACATTCATTGAGCAAAGCTACCTGAAAATGCAGCTGTCCGAAAGGAAATACAGGCTTCAGGCCGCGGAGCTGCTGGCCCTGCAGTCCCAGATCAATCCCCACTTTCTCTACAATACGCTGCACACCCTGAGCTGGAAGAACATGAGTCTTATCGGCAGGCACAACGAGGTCAACGAAATGATTGAAAATCTTTCCGACATCCTTGAATACTCTTTGAGCAGTCCGGCAACAAGGGTTACACTGGAAAGGGAAATCCGCAACACCCTCAGCTACATCAAGATCCAGGAGGTTCGTTACCGGGACAAATTCGATGTTTTCTGGGAATACGACGAAAGTGTGCTCAAGTACCCCGTGATCAAACTGCTGCTCCAGCCCCTGATTGAAAACTGCATTTACCACGCCTTCAAGGAAAAGGAAGGAAAAAGCCATATCAAAATCAGAATACGGGCCGAGGATCCCTTCCTTAAAATAGCCGTCATTGATAACGGCCTGGGGATCCCGTCCGATAAGCTGTTGGAGCTGCGCAAAAAGCTTGATGAAGAGGGGGAAAATGCAGGCCATATCGGGCTGTTTAATACCAATAAGAGGTTAAGGCTTACCTATGGAGAGTCATACGGAGTCAGATTACGGAGCCGGTATGGCCTGGGAACGGCGGTGTACATCCGGATTCCGCTCAGCCCATAATTAATTTCACCCATAGGGTAATCCAGATTCAAGAATAACGTGAATAAGCCTGCATATAGTTTTGATGGATAGTATTTTCTAGGTGTTCTTTGGGGTGATGCATTCATGAAACAAAAGCGCAGGCTTTTCTTATCGGGAGATTTCGGTTTTACCAGGCGCTGTGTCCGAAGCGTGCCTTTACTGATACTCCTGTGTCTCAGCCTTACAGGAGGAGTACCGGCCTGGAGCGATGAGCTTCCCACCGGTGATATTACAACGGCGGAAGTAAGGGCAGCGGAGACACTGGCTGCTCAACAAGAATTAGAGGGGGCCGCGGAGGATGCCGCGGGTGAGAACACACCTCAGTTTCAGGTTAACGCCAAGGCAGCGGTGCTCATTGAGGCGGAAACAGGCAGGCAGGTTTTTGCCAACAATGAAAACGCCTCCATGCCCATTGCAAGTATCACAAAGGTTATGACCATGCTGCTTGTAATGGAGGCCATTGACAGCGGGAAGCTTGCGCCTTCCGACACGGTGACGATTTCGGCCTATGCCTGCAACATGGGCGGATCTCAGGTTTATCTTAAAGAGGGTGAGATATTTACTGTGGAGGAGCTTCTTAAGGCCGTTGCCGTCCACTCGGCCAATGACGCGGCAGTAGCTCTTGCTGAAAAGGTTGCCGGAAGCGAGCAGGCCTTCGTGGCCTTAATGAACGAAAAGGCGGTAGCCCTTAAAATGGAAAATACCCGCTTTTTGGATTGCACGGGCTTAACCGATGAAGGCCACTACAGCTCCGCCAAAGATGTGGCTGTTATGTCCAGGGAGCTC
>JAEXPO010000370.1 GCA_023446675.1 Bacillota bacterium
ATATTCATGAGAGCATCTGCGGAATTAAGGTAACCCAAGCTTTTTCCAGAGAAAATGAGAACTTTTCCATTTTCAACAGGCTCAGCAACGAGTACAAGCAAACCTGGATGAGCTATGTGAAGGCCAACTTTATTATGTGGCCCATCATCGACAATATCTCTGTGCTGAGTATCTCTCTGGTGTATTTAACGGGCATTTCCATGATGGGAACCGGCGGCGTTTCCGTAGGTACCCTGGTGGCCTTTGTGGCTTACATATGGCGTTTCTGGGCGCCCATCATCAATATGGGCAACTTCTATAATGCCCTCATCAATTCCATGGCCTATATGGAGCGTATCTTTGAAACCATTGATGAGGTGCCTCTGGTGGATAATGTGCCCGGAGCGGGGGTTATGCCACACATTGAAGGCCACATCCGCTTTGAAAATGTTACCTTCGGCTATGATCCAAAGATTCCTATCCTCAAAAATGTTACCATTGACATTGAAAAAGGGGAGACCATTGCCCTTGTCGGCCCCACCGGTGCGGGCAAGACTACCATTGTCAGCCTTATCAGCCGCTTTTACAATGTCAACGACGGGAGAGTGCTCATTGACGGTACGGATATTAAGACCGTTACCCTGGATTCCCTTAGAAGACAGATGGGCATCATGCTTCAGGATACCTTTATTTTCTCGGGCACCATCATGGACAATATACGGTACAGCCGTCTGGATGCCACCGATGAAGAGGTTATTGAGGCAGCCAGGGCTGTAAAGGCCCATGACTTTATCATAAGCCTTAAGGATGGCTACCAGACTGAGGTGAATGAGAGAGGAACAAGGCTCTCCGTGGGACAGCGCCAGCTCATTTCCTTTGCCCGCTCTCTCCTTGCGGATCCTAAAATCCTCATCCTTGATGAAGCCACCTCCAGCATTGACACCCGTACGGAAATGGCGCTCCAGGAAGGACTGGAACGGCTCCTCAAGGGAAGAACCTCCTTTGTGGTGGCACACCGCCTGTCTACCATTAAAAACGCTTCCCGGATATTCTACATCGAAAAGGGAAGCATTGCCGAGTGCGGCAGCCATGAGGAGCTTATGGCTAAAAAGGGAAGTTATTACAAGCTTTATATGTCACAGTATAATTTTCTCGAAGCCATATAGTGTTTTTTAGCTATCCGCTTTTGAGGATATAAACAAAAATTGAGCGTGAAAGGAGCTGTTGCATTCGTGCGGCGGCTCCTTTTCCCTTCTCTCCGGTTATGGCATTTCGGATCAAATTGAGATAAGATTAATCTTGTATCTTTATAAAAAGTAAATAGGTGAAGAAGGCGATGGTTTGTTCGGAGGCTAACAATGAATGGCAATTTAGTTAAAAAAGATATAAAGCGTGATTATGATATGGCTATCAAAATTGCAAAGGAGACATTTGAGAAAAAACATCCTAAAGAATTGCAGCCCAAATGGCTGGAAAAATGTATGTCATTTGACGGAAACAGAGATGAAAATAATAATTGGGAAGTTAAAGCAACATTATTGCCTAAAACTATAAAACCTAATTTTTATTGGAAATGGAGAAATGGCTCTCTTTTATTAGTCGAAGTTGATTTAATAACAGGAATAGAATATATTGTTATTAATGATGGCCCGGAAGAAGCTATTGAAGTTATTTTTAAGGTGGAAGTCGACCTTGCTATGAGTTTGACAAAAATACTTGTGGATATTGATCTGAACACCCTTGATTGGGCTAAGTACATAGAAAAAAATAGTATACATTGAAACGTTCTTTCGATCCTTCACTGGCCCTTATGATTTCCCGGAATCCGTCGTCATCCACGGCCAGTGCAACCAGAACAGAAACATTAAAAACCCCGCAAGTTGCTAAGCGCCTCTCAACCTGATAGAATAGGAAGGCTGCGTTGCTGTGTTAAGGTCCTGTCCGACCAATAAAAGACCGGCAGCGGGAGGTGCCTATGCAGTGGCTGGATTTTAAGGATAAAAGGTATTGGAACCTTCTTCTTACTATCGGTCTTCCTATCGCCGTACAAAATTTAATCCTTAACAGCCTGACCCTGGTGGATAATATCCTCATCGGAGGGCTGGGAGAGGAAAGCATTGTAGCGGTGGGCATTGCCAACCGTTTTAACTTTATATTCATGCTTTTTATGTTTGGCATCAACAGCGGAGCCAATATCTTTTCAGCCCAGTTTTGGGGCAAAAAGGATATTAATGGCATCCGAAAAATACTTGGCATCAGCCTGGCTATAGGGCTTATTGTCTCCGTCCCCTTTGTTTTTATGGGAATAAGCTATCCTCAACTGTTCATGGACTTTTTTACCGACGACAAAGGAGTCAGCGTTCAAGGAGCAGGTTATCTTGCCCTTCTTGCCCTGAGCTTTCCCTTGAGCGCCATTTCCTCCTCCTTCGGCATGCAGTCAAGAGGTATAGGCAGAACCACCCTGCCCCTTATTGCAAGCTCCATATCCTTAGCTATTAATACTGTTTTAGGGTACCTGTTTATCTACGGTAAGCTGGGAATGTCGGCCATGGGCGTAAGCGGAGCGGCTTTGGCCACGGTTATTGCCAAGGTCATCGAGTGTATTGTTTTAATCACCCTTATCTATAGAAAGAATTATGAGCTGGCAGTTAAACCGGCTGATTTAAAAGGCTATACGTCAGATTTTGTAAAGCGCTTTTTCAAGACCGTTTCTCCGGTTATTTTAAACGAGCTTTTCTGGGCGGTAGGCGTCACGGGCTACACCTTTTTCTACAATAAGCTGGGTACTGAAGCCTACGCCACGGTTCAAATTATGGATGTTATCAATTCCGTCTTCTTTTTCCTCTTTATAGGAATAGGAAATGCCTGCGGTGCCATCATCGGCCGGTTTATCGGTGCGGGGGATGAGGAGACGGCCAGGCTTTATGCCAAGCGCAGCGTTGCCGCAGGAGCGCTTATAGGAGTTGCCATGACTCTGATCCTTCTTATAACAGCGCCTTTTATACTGATGCTTTTCCATATAGAGGAGACCACCCTTCTTTTATGTAGAAAGGCAGTCTGGGTGCTGGCCGCCTTTCTTGTTCCAAAGGCTGTCAATATGATTATGATAGTCGGGGTATGCCGAGGGGGAGGCGATACGGTTTTTGCGGCTAAAATTGATGTTGGCGCACCCTGGCTTGTGGGCCTTCCCCTGGCCTTTTTAGGCGCTGTTGTATTAAGGCTTCCGGTATATTGGGTAATGGCCATGGTTGGTGTTGAAGAATTTGTTAAATGCTTTTTGGGCATAAAAAGGCTTCTTGGAAACCGCTGGCTGAACAATGTGGTTAAGGGAATGGACAAACCGGCAGAAGGAATGATAACATCAAATTAAACCAATAATCGCCCCGGCAGGGGATGATCCCGTATAACGACTGCAAGAAACAGGGAGGAGCCCATGCTGGAGCGGGATTTGTATGTGCCTGTGTGCGCCTGGCTAAGGGAAAGAGGCTGGGAGCCCAAGGGAGAAGTGAGCCATTGTGATATTCTTGCCCTTAATGAGGACAAAATGCTTGCGGTGGAGCTTAAGCTCTCACTCAATCTGGAAGTTATTCTTCAGGCTGTTGACAGGCAGCGCTTTACCCATATGGTGTATATTGCCGTTGTTAAAAACGGGCGAATGACCTTTGCGAAGCGCTGGAAAAACCTCCTTCACCTTCTTAGGAGGCTGGAGCTGGGGCTGTTGGTAGTAAACTTTAAGCTGAGCGTCCCTGTGGCGGAAGAGGTTTTAGCTCCCGTACCCTTTGATCGTGCACGAAGCGCAGCCTCCGGACGTCGCAAGGCTAAAAAGGCTCTGGATGAATTTGAAAGCCGGCACGGAGATAATAATACGGGAGGGAGTACCCGCCAAAAGCTGGTTACCGCCTACCGTGAGAAGGCTCTTTTTATTGCGGCCCTTCTTGAGAAGGAAGGGGCTCTGTCCATTGCCCGCCTAAAGGGGCTTGGCACCAACGAAAGAACGGCGCTCCTGCTACAGAAAAATTATTACGGTTGGTTCGACAGAGTAAAAACAGGTACCTATGCCCTTAACGATAAAGGAAAGCAAGCACTGGTTCATTATTCCCAGCTGGTGGAAAAGCTGATGGAAGCCAAATGCGGGGCGATTGAAGCAACAACCCCCGCACCTGAAATAAAGAAGCAGAAAAAGGAGCAGAAACATGAGAAGAAAAGATCGCCAGATTCACGACGCGGAACAGGTAAGAGCCATACTGGATAAGGCCCAGATTGTACGGCTGGCCATGATTGACGGTGAGGAGCCCTACATTGTGGCTATGAACTATGCCCGTATCGGAGACAGCCTCTATGTCCACTCCGCCAGGGAAGGCCGAAAGATATCGGCACTTGAAAAAAATCCCGTTGCAGCCTTTCAGGTGGAAGCGGATGTGGAGCTTGTTTCAGGCCCTCAGGCCTGTGACTGGAGTGCAAAATACAAAAGCGTTGTGGGTAAGGCCAAGGTGTCTTTTGTGAGCGATACCGCAGAACAGGTAAAGGCTCTTGAAGCCATTATGGTAAAGCATGCAGGTCCCGGGGAATGGAGCTTTCCTGAGCCCATGCTTAAAAGAACCCTGGTCCTTCGCATCGATATCCTGGAAATGACCGGGAAGCAGAACGGCTATTCCGCCGCTGAGTAAAGAGCGTAGCAAAGCCTGGGCGTCG
>JAEXPO010000373.1 GCA_023446675.1 Bacillota bacterium
GTATACAGCCTCCATAAGAGCTTCTTCTTCCTCCGGGGTGTATTGCCTGCGGACTTCAATTAATACGCTGGGCATTCTGCTTTCCTCCTCATTTATAATAATAGTAGAATTATATGCGAGGACCTCATTATTAAGGGCTAAAAGTTTATAGCCTTCGATGCTTCTAACGAGGCATGACCAATTCAGGCTTGCTTATAGCTATGATAATCGATTATTTTACGCATTTCAATCGGCATTTGGATAAAAATCATCTTATAAATGCATTAGCCTTTGCGCCAGTTAATAATGCCTCTTTTTAATTTATTATTGCTCCTGAATTTCAACCATTGGGGCAGCAGCAGCTTAGGGCCGCCTTTTATGCCTGCGCCTGAAAACAGGCTCTGAAGAACGATAAAGGCAAACAAAAAGCCGGAGGTGATAATTCTTGGCCAGGACGCATCCACAATACCCAGAAGCGGCACGACCCTCTCTATAAGCGCATTAATCAACACGCCGAAAAAAGTGCCTATGGGGAGCCCCACACCGCCGTTTAGCATAACGCCGCCTATGACGCTGGAGGATATGGCGTCAATTTCATAGCCATACCCGTTTCCGGGGTTGCCCGATGGAGCGAAAAGGGTATAAAGAAGGCCGCCAATACCGGTGAGGAGGCCACAAAGCACATGGGCGAGAAATTTAAGCCTCTTGACGTTAAGCCCCATCAACAGCGCGCTCTGAGGATTTCCTCCGATAGCGTATAAGGAGCGTCCGAACCTTGTTTTTTTAAGCGCCACAATGAGAACAAGCAAAGCAATTAAAGCCACTATCGCTGCCGGAGTGAGATAGGCCACGTCATGGGTGCCGTTTTTGCGCAGATTATATAAAAACGGTATATAAACCTTGGCACCAGACCAGCTCATGAACATGGGGTCAGCTATGGGAACAGATTTGGCGCTGAGCACACTTATCATGCCCCTGGCAAAAAACATGCCTGACAGGGTTACGATAAACGGCTGAATTTCCATATAAGAAACCAGAAAGCCCTGGACAACCCCAAAAGCTATACCAATACCCAGCGCCGCAGGAATTGTCCAAAGCGCGTTAATCCCTGAATCCTGGAGCATCACGGCAATAACCATGCTTACCAGGCCCGTCACACTGCCAACAGAAATGTCAATGCTGTTGGTTATTAAAACAACCGTTAATCCCAGGGCAATCATCAATAGATAGGCTTTATTGTTTATGAGATTAAAGAAAACCGAATATTTAGTGAAATTGCTGTCCACAAACAAAACAGAAGAGACAGCGTAAAGAAGCACAAAAAGAGAAACCGTAATCATAAGCAAGGCCCCGGTTTTACTAAGGCCCTTACGCTTTATCCCAGGCTCGGGAGCAAACAGAGTACTTTTTTTACTTTCTTTCATTGCCTGAACCTCCAACTGCCACACTCCTGCCAAATGTTTTTCGGGCCGCCTTTTTAATTTTTTCCTTGAACACGTCGCTGCTGGCAACAATGATAAGGATGATGATAAACGCTTTAAAGACGTTTAACTGGTCCGCCCGAACATTCATGGCATATAAGGTGGTTGTAATCGCCTGGATGGTATAGGCGCCAATAACAGAGCCCGCTATGCTGAATCTGCCGCCGCCCAGCATGTTGCCGCCCAGAGCCACCGCCAATATGGCGTCCATTTCTATGCCCAGGCCCAATTCTCCTGAGTTGACGCTCGCAACGCTGCTGGAGCCCATAAGCCCTGCCACTCCCGCTAATACGCCACACATTGTAAAGGCTATAAAGATAATGGCCCGTGAATTAAGACCCACAAGACGGGACGAGGAGCCGTTTATTCCCACACTCTGGATATAAAGGCCCAGGCTTGTTAATTTTATAACCAAGACCACGAGTAAAACCATAGCAGCGGTTACAATTATTTTTGTTCTCACCGGTACACCGGGTATTTGAACCCCTAACCATTTGTATACCGGATTCATTATATAAATGGTCTGTCCATGGGTGATCTGCTTTGCAATGGATCGCCCCGCCGTAAAGAGGATGAGGGTGGCAATCATGGGCTGAAGCTTCAAGACCGATACCAAAAAGCCGTTGAAGGCCCCGCACAGTGCTCCCCCAAGCAGCCCCACAATAAGCGCTAAAAGGTATGGATTATGGAAAACACTTGTCCGGTATTCCTCACCGTTAAGCATAAGTCCGCAGAAGCTGGCAGCAATTCCCATTATGGCGCCGACGCTGATATCCACACCCCCTGACGCCGCAATAACCAACGTCATCCCAAGCGTTACTATCACCAGCTCGCTGGCTTCATCCAGTATGTTGGGTATGTAGCCGGATATCAAGCCGTTGGTGATTGTAATATTAAAAAAGGTGGGTGTCGTAAGAATATTCTGAATTACCACGATAATAAGGACTGCCAGTGAGAAAGCTAACCGACTGCTCAAAAGTTTTCCTGCAAGGGGCTTTAAAGCAAGCTTCCCGGCTCCGTTTCCATGGTTAAATGCATTCATTGCCTCTCCTCACCCCCTGCTATGGTTCGCATGATTGTACTCTGATTCAGCTCGCCCTGAGTTAGCTCTCCCACCTTTTTACGGTCCCTCATAACCACCATTCGTGAGCAAACCCTAAGCATTTCATCCATCTCCGAGGAAATAAAAGCAATGCTCCTGCCTTCACCCGCAAGCTTAAGCACAAGCCTTTGTATTTCTGTTTTCGTACCGATATCAATTCCCCGGGTGGGTTCATCCAATATCATAAACTCCGGATTGGTAAGCAGCCAGCGGGCCAGAATAACCTTTTGCTGATTACCACCGGAAAGGCTCTTGACCGGCGTTTCACTGTCTGCGGTTTTAATATTGAGCAGCTTAATATATTGATTAGCATATTTTTCCATATCTCTTCGGGATAAACGCCTGAACAATCCTCGCTTTGCCTGAAGAGCAATAATAATATTTTCCTTCACCGAGAGATCTGCAAGCAAGCCGTCAGCTTTTCTGTCTTCCGGCAAATAAGCCATGCCCTTCATCATCGCGTCCAGGGGATTTTTTATCCTTACGCTTTTACCTTTAATAAACAGTTGGCCCTGGGTGGCTTTATCAGCACCGTATATCGCCCGGACCAGCTCGCTTCGGCCTGAGCCCAAAAGGCCGCTTACGCCCACAACCTCACCCTTATACATCTCTAAACTGAAGGGGGCGATTCCTGAGCTGCTTAACAGCTCACAGGCTTTTATTAAGGGTGTCTCCCCTTCAAACCGGGCTTCATCCTTGTCGCCGGCAAGGTCCGAAAGCATTTCAATTTCCTTGCCCATCATCTTTTTCACAAGCTCAAGTCGGGGCAGGCTTTCCACCTCGTATTCACCAACGAGCTCCCCGTTTCTGAGCACTGTTATCCTGTCGCAAACCTCATAAACCTGATCGAGAAAATGCGTAATAAACAAAATCCCCACACCATCAGCCTTAAGCTGCCTCATAAGCGCAAAAAGCTTTTTCACTTCGTCCGCATCCAGAGATGAGGTAGGCTCATCGAGAATTAAAAATTTGCATTCCGAGTTAACGGCGCGGGCAATGGCAATCATCTGCTGGATTGCAATGGAGTAGCTGTCCAGCTGCGCCGTCGGATCCGCTGAGATATTAAGCTCCTGCAACAATTCACCAACCCTTCGGTTCATCTTCCTCCAGTCGATGAAGCCCCGTGTGTGGGACTCACGCCCAAGGAAAAGATTTTCCGCCACGGTGAGGTTGGGGCATAAATTCACCTCCTGGTAAACGGTGCTTATCCCGTGTCTTTGCGCATCCTGGGGCGAACGTATCACCACGGGCTGCCCATCCAGCCTGATGCTTCCCTCGTCCAGGGAATAAACGCCGGTCAGCACCTTGACGAGGGTTGACTTTCCCGCACCGTTCTCACCCATCAAGGCATGTATTTCGCCGTGGCGCAGCATAAAATCAACCTTATCCAGTGCGCGAACGCCGGGGAACGATTTTCCGATACCCTCCATTACAAGTGAAGAACGGTCTTGATCCTGCTTTATCCTACTCATAAAGTAATGCCCACCTTGTATTAAGCTGTTAATCGCTTTTTAAGGCTGTAACAATAAATTGGGGTTTGGGAAGGTTCAGCCAGAACCTTCCCAAACCGAATAAAGAATTCCAATATAAGGCTTCCGATATAGCCCTGAAGGATTCCTGGCTATACTGAAAAGCTCTCATTAGCCGCCCTCTTTGGATTAATATTCGCGGGCGTCAATGATTTCCTGAGTAATGGTGTCATAATAGAAAGCAGCCTCGTCTACAACCTCAATTTTTTCAGGAGCTCCGCCGCCCTGTATCTTATTGATTATCTCAGCAACCTTGGGCCCATGCAGGGGGTTGCATTCCACATTGCAGTTAATTTTGCCTTCCAGGGT
>JAEXPO010000393.1 GCA_023446675.1 Bacillota bacterium
CAAAAGGGCGTAATCCTCATCGTTGCGTTTTGGACCGTCATTTATAAGAATACCCAAAAGCCAGGGCATGTTCCATTTTAAGCACCTGAAAAGCTCTGCTTCTCTGAAACCGGCGGCTCCCGATTTCATAACGAGAAGATCAGGCTTCAGCTCCTGAATCATTGGAAGGGCGAGCTCCGCTTCGGCTGTTTCACCGCACAGGCAATACCGGGGCCCCGCCTTGGCCAGGGTGGCATGGATATTTTCACGTTGGGAAATATCCTTCTCTAGTAGAAATACCTTTAACATGGGACTTTACACTCTCCTGTAAACCGGGAGATTTTTTGCCTCCTACAGCTCTCTTAAAAGCCAATTGTACTATCTATATAAAACTATTGGCGGGTTTTTGTAAAGTAGAAAATTCAGACCATTTATTATGCAATTTATACGAAATGAGGTAAGAGGTCAACTGACCCTAAACGTGGTGTGAATTTACGGAAAAGCATCGCTTCGGTGCTCAATTAAGCCGATTCATGAATTAAAACCCCTGAAACAAATGCGTTGCAATGAGCACAGCTTGATTATATAATAAATCTATATGTTCAAATTTAAGTTTAAAAATCGGCCTTGGCGCATCAAGTCAACATGCCGCTGTCGGCGTCGCAGGCATTACGGGAGGTAGTTTTATGGCAGGAATAATCGTAGTAGGTACCCAGTGGGGAGATGAGGGCAAGGGCAAATATATTGATATTCTGTCCGAGGATACGGACTTTGTTGTACGTTTTTCGGGTGGTAACAACGCCGGTCACACCATTGTTCATGAAGGCGTCAAGTATGCCTTGCATCTTATTCCTTCGGGTATTTTGAGAAAAAACGTCACCTGCATTGTAGCTAACGGTGTTGTGGTGGATCCCGCCGTCATTCTTATGGAAATTGACAGGCTCAAATCCCAGGATGTCGAAATGGCTACCCTCTATATCAGCGACAGAGCTCATGTTATCATGCCCTGGCATACCGAGCTGGATGCGCTTCAGGAAGCCAAGAGAAATAAAACCGGGGGAGGCCTGGGCACCACCAAACGGGGTATCGGTCCGGCCTATACGGATAAAGCGGAGCGCAGCGGCATACGCATGGGTGAGCTTATGGATCCCGAGCTCTTTAAGGAAAAGGTTTATGCCAATATTGAAATAAAAAATGCCATGATTGAAAAAATCTATGGCGGAACACCTCTGGATCCCGAGAAGATCATCAATGACTACCTGACCTATGCGGAACGCTTAAGGCCTTATGTCAGGGATGTAAACTCCCTCATTCACGTTGCCCTGGAGGAGGAAAAGGTTGTGCTGTTTGAAGGCGCACAGGCCACCTTCCTGGACATTGATTTCGGTACCTATCCCTATGTTACCTCCAGCAACCCCATTGCCGGCGGTGTATGCACAGGCGCGGGTGTTGGCCCCAGAATGATTACCGAGGTGCTGGGGGTACTGAAGGCCTATACCACCCGTGTGGGCTCCGGACCCTTTGTAACCGAGCAGTTAAATGAAATAGGCAATACCATCCGTGAGCTGGGCCATGAATATGGCACCACCACCGGAAGACCCCGCAGCTGCGGCTGGCTGGATACGGTTATGCTCAAATACGCCGCAAGGCTTAACGGGCTGACCGGCCTTTGCATGAACCATCTGGATACCATCGGCAAGCTGGATGAAATTAAGGTTTGCGTCGCTTACAAGCTTGACGGCAAGGTGATTGACTACTATCCGTCCAATCTCCGTCAGCTGGAACGCTGCGAGCCCGTCTATGAAACCCTGGCCAGCTGGAAGGATATGGATATCTCTAAGGCCAGAAGGTTCAACTCCCTTCCCGAAGCCGCCCGCAATTATGTAAGGAAGATTGAGGAGCTGGTGGGCGTACCCATGAAATATATTGGTGTTGGACCTGGAAGAGAACAGACCATCACCCTTTAATAAAATTGATTTGGAACAGGAAACGCACAGCCTCCTGATTGTAGGTTCATGCCCTGTTCCCATTTAAAGCCGAATAGCTGAAAACGGATATTCGGTTCCCAGAACTCCCGTAGGCGGCCGATAAAGGCCCATGGATCAAGAGGTGAAGTGAATTGGATATACTCATAACCACACAGAAGGGGCCCCTTCGGGATATTTACTTCCCGGAAGAGGTTTTAGAGAGGTTAAGGCCTCTGGGCAATCTCCGTTTCAATGATACGGGAAGCCCCTTTACGCCCGGCGAGCTGGCAGAGGCCCTTAAGGGGGCACAGGTATGCATAACCCACTGGGGCTGCCCTTCTTTTACACCTGAGGTGCTGGCTCACGCCGATAAGCTAAAGCTCATTGCCCATGCGGCAGGAAGCGTAGGCTCACTGGTTAATGCCCTGGTTTATGAAAAAGGCATTAAGGTGTCCAGTGCCAATCCCATTATGGCCCGGTTTGTGGCGGAAGGCGTTCTGGCCTACTTTCTGGCAGGCTTGAGGCTCATCCCTCAATTTGACAGCGCCATGCGAAAAGGCCTGTGGATTGATCACACTACGGACGATCGTACCCTCTTCGGGTGCCGCCTGGGGCTTGTGGGCCTGGGGACGGTGGGAAGATACCTGTTGGAGCTTTTAAAGCCCTTTAACGTAAAAATTAAGCTCTACGACCCTTACCTTAAGCCGGAGTCCTTAAGCCAGTATCCCTTTGTGGAGCTGGACAGTCTGGAAAACGTCTTGGCCTTCGGAGACATTGTTTCCGTCCACGCCTCCCTGACGCCGGAAACCTACCGGCTTGTGGACGGGGCAAAGCTGGATCTTATCCGTGAGGGCGCCCTTTTTGTCAACACCTCCCGGGGGAGAGTCATAGACGAGGCCGCTCTTGCCGAAAGGCTTAAAGCACGCAGACTGAGCGCCGTTCTGGACGTTTACGAGCAGGAGCCCCTGGAAGAGGGCAGTCCCCTTCGTGAGCTGGACAATGTCATTCTCATGCCCCACAGGGCGGCAGGGCCTTCCAGACATCAAATGACCCACGCCATGGTGGATGAGATCGGGAGGCTTGCCTCCGGGCAACCCCTGGCTTATGAAATCGGTTATGAACAGTTTCAGCGTATGACACAAAACGATCTTAAAATGGATGCCATTAATAAACGGAGCTGAGGGCAAGGATAAAAGCCTCAAGGCTCCGCCGGAGAAATACATATTCGTATGAACGAGGACTGGAACAGCTTTGCCAAAGCCCTGGATGCCTGCAAAAAATGCGGCCTGGGGGAAACACGGCTTAATGTGGTGGCGGGCAGGGGTACTTCCCTGGACGCTCCGCTGATGTTTATCGGAGAAGGCCCTGGCGAACAGGAGGATATCAAGGGGGAGGCCTTTGTTGGAAAGGCCGGGAAACTGCTGGATCTCCTTTTGGAAGCACAGGGCTTTCAGCTTCATCAGTATTACATTGCCAATATTGTAAAATGCAGGCCGCCCGGCAATCGGGTTCCTACCGATTCGGAGGCTCAGGCCTGCCTGCCCTGGCTCAGGTTTCAGGTAAAGCATATAAGGCCTGCCATTGTGGTCTGCCTGGGCTCTACAGCCGCCAGGTACATTGTGGACAAGGACATTAAAATCACCAGGTCCAGAGGGATCTGGATAGAAAAGCCCGGCTTCTTCTCCGTTCTGCCAACCTATCATCCCTCCGCCGTATTGAGGGATCCCGCCAAGCGCAAGGATTTTTTCACGGATATACGAAAGGTCAGGGATAAGCTTATTGAAATGGAGCTCTGGGAAGGCGGCTGAAAGGAAGTTGAGGCCTTGCTTTCACGGGGGATTGTACACCTGCATATCATGTAAGACGAAGCTTCGCCTTACCGGGAAAGACAAGAAAGCTCTTCCCCGGGAGAAATAATGGGGAGCCTTTTTTCTCCCCGACAGGAAGGTGTACAATGATTTATCTGGATAACGCGGCCACTTCCTGGCCAAAACCGGACTCTGTGTATGATGCAACCTGGAAATTTATGAAAGAGAGCTGCGCCAACCCGGGGAGATCCTCCCACGAAATGGCAAGGGCC
>JAEXPO010000409.1 GCA_023446675.1 Bacillota bacterium
GGCTGGAATACACCCAGTATCGTCATCCAGACGCATTTTCATGTCTCCCACGCTTTGCCCGTCGTAGCTTTGAAAATCACGCAGGAACAAGCCTTTTAGTATTTTCCTTTTTATTCTGAAAACGACACGGTTTTTAAGCCGATTGGAACAATAGAATTTTAAGCAGGTTAACACTATGTTTAGGACAAACACGGTTAAATAACCCCCTACAACCAGCGGGACTAATTTTAGCTCTCCGTTAAGGAGCACCCGATCAACAAAAATCCTGTAAAAATGCGGCTGGACAAAGCTGAGAGCCATAACCAGCAGGCCTGTTATAAGATTGAAAAGCAGAAATTTTTTAACGCCGTAGGCCAATGGCTTGAGCTCTTTGAGCATTTTCATCCTGTATGCAAGCTTTTCACCCATCGCTCCTTACCTCCTTAAAAGCAAACAGCTTTTTAAAAGCTTTGCTTTCCTTTTCCATGTCACAGGGATTCCCTTCTTCAATGATCCGCCCGTCTTCCATAATGGCAGCATGCCTGCACAGCATCACAGAGCTTTGACGATGAGCAATAATGATGGCGGTGCGTCCTTTGAGCACGCCCTCCCAGGCTCCATGTATTTGCTGCTCTGTCTCACTGTCCAGGGAAGAGGTAGCCTCGTCAAAAAGGATGATGGGAGGATTTTTAAGATAGATCCTGGCAATGGCTATTCTCTGCTTTTGGCCTCCGGACAAGCTCCTTCCCATACTTCCGATAACCGTATCAAGTCCCATGTTAAGGCCTGAAGCGAAATCCCCCAGCCCCGCCTTTTCCAGCGCTGAAAAAATTTCGTCATCCGTTGCTCCCGGCTTTCCTAGAAGCAGGTTTTCCCGGATGCTGCCGTCAAACACCGTCACCTCCTGAGAAATCATGCCTATATTCCGGCGAATGGATTTAAGGGTGCATTCCGACAGCTCCTGCCCATCAACAGTTAAGCTGCCGCCTTCAGCCCTGTAGAAGCCAAGCAGCATGTAGGCAAAGGTTGTCTTCCCGCATCCGCTTTTTCCACATAAGGCAAACCTTTCTCCAGGATGAATGCGAAGGCTGAAGCCCTTAAGCACCGAGTTACTCTTATCGTAGGAAAAGGCCATGTCCCTGGCAATAATTTGACCCTCTGTAACTTTTAATTCCCTTTTCCCCGGCCAGCTCTCTTCTGTCGGCGAATGCATGAAGTTGTGAATCCTTTGAATGTAGCCCACACGGTTTTGCGCATCCAGATAAGAACGGCTCAGATTTTCCACTTGATTTGTCAGTGCGGCAAAATAAGTCATCACCACTGTGAAAAGACCGATTGTCATATCCCCCCGGCTTACCAGCATAGCTGTCAAAGTAAAAAGGGAAAGCCGAAGCAAGAGGTTTGTACCGTTGATAATACCTTGGGCGGTTATGGTTGAGACACCTTCCTTAATAGCTATATTAAACATTTGGCGATGCCACTTACGAATGGTACGGTTTACTTTATCGAAAGCTCCCAGCAGACGAATATCCCTGATGGCGGCAAGCACCTCATAAACATAGCTTGCATAGCTGCCATAGCATTCTCTCTGCGCCTCGGAGCAGGCACGGATTTTTTTGCCGAAGCGGGCGTTGACGAGAACGGAAACAGGAACTGCCACCAGCATAAGAAGGCCGACCCAAGGGCTTATTAAGAAAAGATATACCGTTAACAGCACTAAATTAATTAAGCCGTTTGCTGCATGAATGATGTTGCGAATAACAAAATGCATACATTCCCGTGCGTCATTCTGAATTACGGTAATGCATTCTCCGGTCTTGGTATCGGACAGAAACCGGGCGTCACATTTTTGGAGATGCCGGAAAATATCCCTCTGAATGTCGTAGACGTACATACTCATAAGATACTGGTGCTGGGCGTATATAAGGAAATACAGAAGGCAGGAGAAGGCCGACATAACCACAAAAACAAGGCTGACATGTAAAAAAGTATTCAAATTCTGCCGATAAACAATGGCATCAATCATTATGCCGAATAAAACAGGCATGACAATTCCAAGCAGCATATCGAAAAGCCACCCCAAATAAAACATGACGAAGTTACGCTTGTGTCGTCCTATGTAGCCGGATAAAAACTTTATCGCCTGAAAATAACTCAGCTTCTTCATAATCCCTTCCCCGCCTGAACAAAAATAATGTGAAGCAGTGTTTTGCTTCCTGTTTCAGTCTCAATACGCGTAATCAGTGTCAAATACAAAAAAAGCGCTATTCCCAACAGAAGAACGCTGTAAAACAAACCGGGTTTTTTCGTGGCAAAATGAAGATACATAGCCCCGGGTTTTCTCTTTTTCAATCCATCGCCCCCTTCCTGTCAGGTTAATGGTAACGAATTCCCCGAGTATGCTACAATAAAGTTTATAAAGGAAATAGCTATACTTTTTGCAATTGAGGTGATGAGATGCCCCAGAAGGATCGCCATCGAACACGAATTGTTCCCATAGAGTTTGAGAGTCATGAGTGCCTGGAAGCCCTGCCGCTTTCGGATCGTGTGAGTATCATTCTTATTACCAACGGGAAGGCAAGCCTTCTTATAAACGGAAAGCCGGTTACACTGACGGCTCCCTCCATTATGCTGCTTTCCCGGTATGACGAGGTTAAGCTGACAGAGGCAACCCGCCTTGCTGCCAAGTCCTTTAGCTTCAATCCTGTCTTCATGAATTCATCTCTTACCTTTGATCGTCTTAAAGCCAATGATTTCCTTGAGCTTGAGGATGAACACGATCGCAACATGATGAACCTGTTTTTACAAAGAGACGCTTATTATGACGGAACCATGGACCTTCCGGCGAAATCCTATCTTCGCATATCTGAGTGGCTTGCGATTATGGGTATGGAGGTACTTGCTCAGAGTGACGGATATTGGACCTGCCGGATCAGGCGCTATCTATTACAGACGCTTTATCTCCTGGACGATATTTATATGCAGCACAAAACCCCTCAAGCCGTACAGCGGGAGAAATCTCCGGTGGAAATACTTCTTGAATACATGCATGTGAATTATTCAAATGACCTTTCTCTGGATGACCTCTGTAGCTTAGTTCATATCAACCGTACCACCCTTAATCGGAAATTCAGGGAGCAGGTTGGCTTCACAGCTATTGAATACCTTATAAGATACCGGATAAAAATTGCATGCGAGGCCCTTTCCCATACCA
>JAEXPO010000438.1 GCA_023446675.1 Bacillota bacterium
CGGATAACGGAAACGGGAAAGCTGAAGATAAGGTTGACGATGCTTATTGTAAGTGTATTTTTGACCACCTGCCAGAAATAGGGATCCGTTATAAACTGCCGTACGTATTTCATTCCCACCCAGGGACTTCCCAGAATACCCTCCATAATGTTGAATTCCTTGAAGGCCAGCGTAATTCCATAAATGGGATAATAGTGAAAGAGGATATAATACACAAACGGAATCAAAAACATGATATAGAGGTATTTATCATTTTTGAGCACCTTGAGGAACCGAGCTGCTTTGTTTGAAGCAAGCATTGTTCTTTGCCGGGGCAGCGCTTTGGTGTGGCCATTCATAAGCATTTCTCACTTTCCTGATTTTGGTTGCGAAGATCTTCCTTACAACGGTCATTGTACAGACTGCACAAAGGAGTTGCAATTCCCAATAGTGTTTTTGATGTTTCATATATCAACTTTAAGAGTCATTAAACCAAAATGATAAAAAGGTGGATATTTGATACATGTTTTTTCTCCTGGAAATGGACAATTGAACCCTAATGCCTCAAATGCCAATTGATCCTCATGGTTAGCCCATTATACTTAAAGGCATAGGCCATTTTGGGAAAACAGGAAATAAGGAGGACCCATGAAAGAGTACATCACCAACAACTATGACATTGCCGAAAAGAGGCCCAAGCTTCGCTGTGAAACAAAGCTTCTTCACAGTCCGGTGAAGGGCTGGAGCTTTGCCCACCACCCCTGTATCACTTTTTTCAACGGCCTGTTTTATGTTGTGTTCAGCAACGGTCGAGTAAATGAGGATGATGTGGGACAACGCATTATGGTCACCACATCCTCTGACTTTCAAGCCTGGACGGAGCCCAGGCCTTTCATTGATTCCACGATGGGGTTAAAAAGAGAGCTGGTTCTCGATCCCGGCGGATTTTACATTTACAACGACACTCTTAATTTTTATTACAGTCAATTTGAATATGTGGATGAATGGATAGAGGACGGCCACAGAAAGCCGGGGAACAAGGGACATACCAATACCAAAACCTGGTGCATCACCACAAAGGACGGGATTAACTGGAGCGAGCCCACCTTCCTGTCCGATACCTTTTACTGCAATTTTCCATTAAAGCTTCATTCCGGACGGCTTTTGTACGCAGGAAGCACCTATCATGTTTACTCGGACAATCCGGACGGCATTCATGACTGGGTCCTTTCAGGCATTTATCCCAAGGATATGGATACCTCCCGCTTTGTGGACGACTCTGCCGGTATTGAGCTTGTAAAGGAATACACAGGCCGACCTGTAAGCCTGTGTGAAGGCTCCTTCATCCAGACTGACGATCATGTCATCCATATGATGCTGCGAAGCGGAACCGATTACCAGTGGGTATCCGAGAGCTATGACGACGGGGAGTCCTGGACAGAGCCGGAGCCTACCCTTTTTACGGATAACCGGACAAAGTCCCAGTTTGGACGGCTGCCTGACGGCACTTACTTTTATGTGGGCACGCCGGATCCCTTCCCTCCCAGAACAAGACATGTGCTGGCCCTGTACCTGTCAAAGAACGGCCTTAACTATGACCGCCACTACCTTTTGCAGGATGCTCAGTATAAGGCCAAATTTGTCGGATTGGATAAAAATGGTATTTACGGCTATCCAAAAACCTGGATTCATGACGGATACCTTTACATCACCGTCTCCATATGCAAGGAAAGCATCATTGCCATGCGTGTTTTGCTGGATGATTTGAGAATTTAACAGCTTTTTTCATCCAAAAGCAACCTCCGACGTTCCATCATAGTCAAAGCTTTCTCCCTGGACATTGGTAATGCGGGTATTTTGAAAGGAGATCTCAGATGCATTCCGAAGGAAAAACCCCTTGCCAGCCATAGGTTCAATGTCCTTCATCATGGCGGGAAGCTGAGGCTCGGCACCATCAGCCAGGGATACGGTGACGTTGGAAAAGGAAATATCCCTTACGGGCATTTCGGGAAGGCCGTAGATAAAGCCGGCACAGCTTCTTACCTGCCTGGCGATAATATTGCTGAAATGAACGCCCTGGATCAAGGGGGTGAAGGAATCCACAGGGTGAGGGCTTTTGTCCCATACATAAAAGCTCTTCCCCTTGGCTCCCCCCCAGTAAAAAAGGCACAGAACAAAGGGGCAGAGCACGTTGTTCATAACCACATTGCTGATTAAGATATTCTCAATGACGCCACCCCGGCCCCGGCGGGTTTTCATTCGGATACCCCGGTCCGTGTCGTTCATGACGCAGTTGGTAATGGTGACATTTCTTACGTCTCCGCTCATTTCACTGCCAATGACCACTCCGCCATGCCCGTGGATCATGGTGCAGTTGGTAATGGTAATGTTCTCGCAGGGGGCCTTTTCCAAACAGTCCTCCGTGCCCGACTTAATGGTAATGCAGTCGTCCCCCACATCAATGGTGCAATTGGAGATATGTACATTCCTGCAGGCATCGGGGTTTATGCCGTCGGTATTGGGAGAGTTCCAAGGATTTTTGACGGTTACATGATTGATATTAACATTCCGGCATAATACGGGACTTATAGTCCAGGCCGGTGAATTTATGAAAGAGACGCCCTCTATTATTATGTCGGAGCAGTTATCAAGCCCCACAAACCGGGGTCTTGGGCAGGGAAGATCGTAGCGCTGCTCCCACCAGTAGGCTCCTTGTCCGTCCAGGGTACCCCGGCCGGTAATAGCAATATTGGTGAGTCCCTTGCCATAAATGAGGGGGCAGAAGGTCCTTTGCTCGGTACCCTCATACCTTGTCATAAGCTGTGGATACAGCTCTTTATCATTGGAAAACCGGACAACCGCCCCTGCCTCCACATGCAAGGTAATATGGCTTTTTAACAATATCGGGCCTGTAAGGTAGCATCCTGCCGGTATATGAACGGTGCCGCCCCCCATGCTCTCGGCGGCCTTAACCGCCTCGGCAATAGCGTCCGTACACAGTGTTGCGCCATCCTTTACAGCTCCGAAGCATGTAATATCAAAAGTTGCCATTTTGTAATTCCCCCTAATCTTAATACGCGTAATATACCATATACTTTATTTATTTACAAATGTTAATTTAAATGTAATAAATATATTTTTTGTTATTAAAAATAAGGAGATGCTACCATGATTACAATCCAAAACGGCGTTTACCCAACTATGCTGACGCCCTTTAAGGAAAACGGCACCATAGACTATGAAAGTGTGGAACGGCTTATCGATTTTTACAATAAAAATGGCACAGAAGGTATTTTCGCCGTATGCCAGTCCAGCGAAATGTTCTTTCTGACCATCGAAGAACGGGTGGCCCTCAGCCGTTTCATTGTGGACAGGGCCCCCGGCCATATGACCGTTATTGCCTCCGGACACACGGCGGACAGTGTTTCTCTTCAAATAGAGGAGGCAAAGAAAATTGCTGCCCAGGGGATATTCTCCTACGTTTTCATAAGCAACAGGCTCGATCCTCACAACGAGGGCGACGATGTATTTAAAAGGAATGCGGAACAGCTTCTGAACAGCATGCCGGAAATGACCTTCGGCATCTATGAATGCCCTTACCCCACCAAGCGGCTTCTCTCCCCCGCCCTTTTAAAATGGTGTGCCCAAACGGGAAAATTTCTGTTTCTCAAGGATACCTCCTGTGACACCGGAATAATCGCTGAAAAGCTTAAAGCGGTGGAGGGCACCGGACTCAAGATATTTAATGCCAACAGCAGCACTCTTCTGGAAACGCTGCGCCTGGGGGCAAGCGGCTTTAGCGGTGTTATGGGAAACTTTCATCCCGACTTATACGTATGGCTTTGCCGAAATTACCGCAAAGAACCGGAAAAGGCCCAGCTTCTAAGTGATTTTCTTGGGACCGTATCGGCAATAGAAGCCCGCATGTACCCTACCTGCGGCAAATACCACCTTAAAGAAAAAGGCATTTTTGAAAACCTCCTGTCCCGGGTACAGGAAGGACAAGAGCTCCCTTATTCCTTTCGTAAGGAAGTGGAGGCCCTTGAGAGGCTTGTACAGTATATGAAAAAGAATGTTTTTCACAATTAAACAGACCCGGTTGAGAGTAAGGCTGCTCCTTAATTGCGCAGCCTTACTCTCAGCCGGGCAGCAAAGCTATTCTTTAACAGCGCCCAGAATGACGCCTTTGACAAAATACTTTTGCAGGAACGGATACACTGCCAGAATAGGCGCAGAAGCGACTACCGTAATCGCCGCCCGTATAGATACCGGTGTTACGGTACTGGTCATCTCGGTCTGGGTAAACGCGGATTGTGCGGCCTTTCCCGTTTGCGAGGCGGAGGATAGCAGCTTCATCATTTCATACTGCAGGGTAGTCAGTTTTTCATCGCCGGAGGCATAAAGAAATGTGTCAAACCATGAGTTCCATGCCCCAACCGCACACCATAGCGCAACGGTGGCAAGCACAGGCTTGCAGCACGGCATAATAATTTGAGTAAAAATACGGAAATAGCCCGCACCTTCAACCCGGGCCGCCTCTGTCAGGCTTTCCGGCAAGCCCTGCATAAAGGATCGAATAACAATAACATTAAATACACTCACAATTCCGGGCAGGATATACACCCAGAAATTGTTTATAAGCTTTAAGTCTCTTATAAGAAAATAGTTGGGAATAAGCCCTGCCGATATGTACATTGTCACAAGAAAAAATCTTGTGGCGAATTTTCTCAAAATAAATTCCGGCCGTGACAGGACAAAGGCGATCATAGCCCCGACAAAGACGCCCAGTGCCGTGGATAAGGCTGTACGGAGAACGGAATTTATCGCTGCCGTAGCCATCAATGAATTTTTAAAAACCATTTCATAGCTGAATAGCGAAAAGATGCGCGGCCAAAAGGTTATCCCTCCCCGAAGCGAATCCTGGGCGTCGTTCAAGGATACAGCGATGGTATTCCAAAAAGGGTACACCATGACGATAATAATAAGCAGCATATAAATGGTATTGAAGGTATGGAATAAAATGGCTTCCCGACTGACATACCGAGTTCTTTTTCCGGCAGACTTGTTTTTCTCATTCATGCTTGCATCATCCCCCTCTAGAATAGATTATCCTCGCCGAGCCTCTTGGCCATAACGCTTGTCGCCGCCACAAGAATGATGGAAACAACGGATTTAAACATACCCGCGGCCGTCGCCAGTGAGTAATTGCCCACCCCGATACCGTATTTCAGCACAAAAATATCAATGGTTTGAGAAACGTCCTGCACAAGGCCTCCGCCAAGCAAATATTGTACCTCGAAGCCAGCATTAAGAATCCAGCCTAATTTCATAATCATAATAACAACTATGGTAGGACGTATACCTGTCAGCGTAATATGCCACATCTTACGGTAGCGGTTGGCCCCGTCAATTTCGGCCGCTTCATACAGTGCGGAATCAATGCCGGCAATGGCGGCAATATAGATAATCGAATCCCAGCCCATTTCCTTCCAAACGTTAGAAAAGGCGACCACTATCCAAAAAAGGTTTATCTGCCCAAGCCATAAAACCGGCTTGTCGATAATGCCCAGCGCCATTAACACATTGTTTAAGGCCCCATCGGAGGAGGAGAGTATATTGGAAATCAGGGAGCAAACGATAACCCAGCTCAAAAAGTGAGGAAGATACGAAATTGTCTGGGTTATCCTTTTAAACCTTCTGGATCTTATTTCATTAAGCAAAAGCGCAAAAGTAACTGCAAAAAAGAATCCGGTTATCAGGTTCAAGGAAGACATGGCAATTGTGTTAACCAGGGTCCGCCAGAATTCCGGGCTTTCAAAGAGAAAGGTAAACTGGTCCAGCCCGACAAACTTGGAGCCCCAATACCCCTTGGCAGGCCTGAAATTTTGAAAAGCCATAATCCAGCCTGACAGCGGATAGTAGCTGAAAATAAAGGTGTAAATCATCCAGGGAATCATCATGAAAAATAAAGCCTTCTGTGCCCCCAGCCTTTTTAAAAAGGATTTCTTATTTATGTCATGTACCATTTTTTCACTCCTCACCACAAGTTGAATACCCTAAAGAATAACAGGCCCCCGCGCTTCTTGATAATCACGAAATGCAGGGGCCCATGCCTTCTTTAAATAGAAACACTCCTATGCCTTTTACTTATTTACTTGTTCACCTTTACTTGAAGCTGACGGTTCACTTCGTCAAGATAAGGCTGAACTCCGGCTGCCTTCCAATCCGCCAGAAAGGCGTTCCATTTGGCATCGTAATCACTTGGATTGCAGAGTATAAGCTGTGGGTAATGCTTCATTCCAAGATCCTCCAGCTTGGCCTTTGCAATGGCCGCAGGACTTGCGTCTTCAATGACAAACCCCCATACCGGATAATAATCAGGGTGCTTATAAGGAGGATTCAACAGCTCGGCCTGATATTCTATACCATAGGCTTTAAGGAAATTCTGATCGTATTCGGACAGCTCCGAAAAGTACTGTGCCGTGGAATCGGCAGGTGTACAGGGCGCTCCGTCCTCGTAAAGGCCCTGGCGTTTCGGGGAGTAATTGAGAAGCGTCGCCGCTGTCTTGTCGCGGTTGAGAGCGACATCCTTTGCGATAGCAAGGCGCTCCGGGGTAAGGTATTTGTCGCCGTCAGCGGTAGCAATATGATCAACGCCTTCAACACCCCAGTTCAGGTAATCCTGCACCTCTCTCTGAATTAGCCAGTCATAGAACGCAAGCACTCTTTCGGGATCCTTGCAGCTGACTGTAATTCCAACCCCGCCGGTTCCGTTTACAATCCCGCTCTTGGCGTCCAGATAGACAGATTCCACACCCGGATCCGCTATGGGAACGGAGACATAGGT
>JAEXPO010000502.1 GCA_023446675.1 Bacillota bacterium
TAAGCTTAAGGGGATACTCGGGCCATTTGCCCTGGATATACAGCATGTGGGAAGTACGTCCGTTAAAAGCATTAAGGCCAAGCCCATTATTGATCTTGCCGTAGCGGTGAAGGATTTGGATGAAATAAGGGCCCTGGCGCCCCAATTGGGCAGGGCGGGCTTTATTCACCGGCCCCAAAATGACGGGGATTGGCAGGTTTATTTTCAATGTGAGGATGCCTTGACAGGAGCGCGCACCCACCACGTCCACGTGGTGCAAGCCGGCGGAACAAGATGGAAGGACTATATACGATTCAGAGACTATTTAAATGATCATCCATCTGCCGCTAAAGCCTATGAAAACCTGAAGCTGGAGCTTATGGCCCGTCATCCTGGCGACAGGCTTTCCTACACCGAGGGAAAAGAAGAGTTTATAGGGAATGTTCTTCGCAAGGCACAAATTTATGCCTTTAGAAATAAAGTGGTGGACGTCACCATAGACAGGCCTGTTGGAACAGTCCATCCCAAGCACGAGACCATTTTTTATCCCATTAATTACGGCTACCTGGAGGATGAAATTGCTCCCGACGGGGAAGGCCTGGATGTGTATATCCTGGGGGTGTACAAACCTCTGGAAAGCTTTTCGGGACGTATTATCGCCGCTGTTCACAGAAGCAATGACGTGGAGGACAAGCTTGTGGCGGCACCGGAGGGCTTTAAGGCCACAGCGGCGGAAATTGCCCAAGCCATACATTTCCAGGAGCAGTTTTATATAAGCTACGTAGAGGTTTACGACGAAGAGCAGGGTAACTTCAATTCGTAATTTGGCTTAATTGAGGGCTGGAGTAAGTTTAACCTGGGTAGCACAGTGCCCTCGTCTTTCCTATTCCGAATCAAAGCAGGATAAATAAATTCTTGATAAAAGAACATATGTTTGGTATAGTGAGTATGGGCGGTTTGCGCTTAAGTAAAATCAGAGGTGACGATGTGGCCCATATTGTAATACCCAAGCCCTTTTATCTTGACGACAAAGTAGCCCTCATGGAGGAGGACGCCTCCTTTGAAATAGCGGGGGATCGGGATGCGGAAGCCTGCGCACTGAATGCTTCCCACACCGTTAAGGCTAAAAAACAGCCCCCAAAGGTTCCCAAATCCTTTCTGGCCAGCAGCTGCATTTTTAATTGCGCCTACTGCAATTGCCGCTGCACGAGGGAGGACAGGGAAAATTACTGTTTTTCCCCTCGTGAGCTTGCCAATCTTTCCGTAAGCCGGGCTTATCAGGAGGGCCATGGCGTCTTTGTCACCTCCGCAATCTATAAAAATGCCGACTACACCCAGGAGCTGCTGGCCGAAACGGTACGCATCATGCGGCAGGAGCTTCATTACAGAGGATACATTCATGCCAAGGTCATGCCGGGAGTCGATCCGCAGCTTATTAAAAGAACGGGCCGGTATGCAGACAGGCTCAGCGTTAATATTGAGGTGGCGAAAAGCGAGGGCTACGCCCGAATTGCCAAACAGAAAAACAAGAAAAACATTCTTGAGCCAATGAAAACCATTTCGGATATGATACAGCTGTCAAAATATGAAAAAGGGGCCTTTGCACGGTCTCAATCCACTCAGCTTATGGCAGGCAGCGTGGGGGAGGATGACCGCGCCATTGTTAACCTGGCTCATGCGCTTTACAATAAGTACAAGCTAAAACGGGTGTATTATACCGCCTTTCAATACAAGCAGCAAGCCCGGGGTTACGGAGAGCTTCCCCCTGTGTCCACCCCATACTGGCGGATGGCAAGGCTTTATCAGGCAGACAGGCTCATGGAGCTCTATGGCTTTTTACCTTCTGAAATTACACCGGAAAGCCGCCCAAACCTCGTTTATGATCTGGATCCTAAAAGCTGCTGGGCATTGGAGCATCTGGACAGGTATCCGGTGGAGGTCAATAAGGCTGATTTTCACACCTTAATACGCATTCCGGGTATAGGGGTAACCTATGCCCAAAAAATCATTGAGGCGAGAAAATACTGCACCGTCACCCATGATGTATTAAGGAAAATGAGGGTTGCCCTGAAAAGGTCCGTTTACTTTATTACCTGCAATGGAATATACATGGGGGGAAGCACTCTGGACGGATTGAACCTGAGATCCCATTTGGTTACCGATCCCGAGGGCCTGTCCATATCCGGTTCTCTTCTGGAAAGTCCTGCTGTGAAATACCCTGCACTGGCAAGCCCGGAATCGGGAAATTTTATATTGGAAAGCCCCTATCCTGTCCAGCTTAGCATGGATCAGTGTCTTTATCATTAAGAGCAAGGTGTGGGGCTTAAAAAGGCAGTGAGGCTTAATATTAGCCTTTAGTTAAAGAGGCATAAGAAGGCCGGGCAGAGGAAGCAGAGTACATGAAGCGGAGAAGAGGATGCTTAGCAGAGAAAACCTAGTACATAAAAGTTAGCACAGGAAACCTAGCACAGGAAACCTAGCACAGGAAACATAGCACAGGGAACTGAGTAGAGGAAGATAAGCAAAGGAAGATAAGCAGAAGAAATTTTTTTTAGGGAGGTAACTGATGGATATAACCTATAATAAGCTGGTCCGGGACAGGATCCCCGAAATAATAGAGCTTAAGGGGGATAAAGCCTTTTTTTCCATCCTGGCGGAAGAGGATTACTTGTACGCACTTAATAATAAGCTCCGGGAAGAAATGGACGAATACCTGGAAAGTGGTGAGGCCGAAGAGCTGGCAGATATCCTGGAGGTGCTGGAAGCCATTTGCGGGGCAATAGGTATTAATCTTTCCTATATCATCAAGATTAAGGAAGAAAAGGCAAAGGAAAGAGGCGGCTTCAAGAAAAGAATTTTCCTGGAAACGGTGAGTATAAAAAATTGCGATTTATCTCTATCTCCGGCTGAATAAACTCAATCAATTTAGAAGTTTCTCTTTTCTTAACGAATTTTGTATTCCTGGCCTGGTGCCAGCACAATTACGCGCTCTGGATTGACTACATGATCGAAGATATTCTGCGGATTGCCATTAAATGCTTTCTCATTAGGTGCATCCATTGTTCCCCAATGAATCAACACGAGCTTCGCATCAGGATAAGTATTGGCTAGTTTGTATGCATTCTCCAAACCAATATGTACATAATTATTTGAGAAATCAAAGAGTATTACATCCGGTGGATCCATGTGTAACTGACACTCCATTAATCTGGAATCTCCAACATACCAGATTTTTGCATCTCTTGTACGTAAATAAAATCCACAACATTCTCTGTCTTCCCATACTCGGTAATTATAGCTTTCATACAATCGCTGCCAGGCGTGATCTGCAGGAGTCAGTTCGATGTCTATCTCGCCCACTTGAATATGGTCTGCTATATCATGCCCATTTCCATCAATGTCACACTCCTCCTTCATTAGTGAAGCCACATAGAGCGTTGTATGATATTCATTGCACACAGATTTCAAGTTCTTACAGGTAGCTCTGGAATAATG
>JAEXPO010000519.1 GCA_023446675.1 Bacillota bacterium
GCATAATCCCTGTCGCAACCATTGAATACCATCCATGAGCCCGTACCATTAGGCCTCTGTAATCTGCCGGCAATCATATCCTTGTACTGGCCCCCGTCCACCAGATAAAGCCGCAGGCCGTAAGCCTTGCTGTCAACTTTATCTATGGTTGATATGCGGTATTTCTGTATAATCGGGGTTGAGGAGCCTTTTACAGGCACTGACCAATCCTGATTGACAGCGCAAAAGTCGTAAACCTCATCGGTTTTATCTCCGGAATCAATGGCGCAAAGATTTACCTGAAAGCTCTGGCCATGCTTATTGAGGAAGGGCCGGTTCATAATCGTTTCCACATCGGCCCACGTTTCAGCAATGCCGTGGGTAACATTCCAACTGGTCATTGAAACACCCCAGGCGCGGATTGTAAAATAGAACTTATCCTTTTGAACGTCTACCCCGCCGGTCAGAAGCAAGGTTCCCTCAGGCACCTCACATTCTTCAAATTCACTTTGACGCTCCATAACCTTATTGGAATTAAGCTTCACCTCCGTATTCTCCCAGGGCTCAGCCAGCCAGGAGTTTACAAAGTTCATTAACAGCTCGGGATAGTCCTTGGATCTAAGGAACTCATAGACCACTTCACCAAACCTTACCCAAGGAGAATAAATTGCATTGAGGTGGAAGGCCACTTTCTTATTTCCTTCCTTTTTTTCGCTTTTCCATAAACCATGACGGAGCATTTCTGGCTTATGAGCATCCTTTATAATGCCTTGGCAGCCTTCGCACTCGTAATAGGCTGACTCCTGAGCATCCTCCGGTGTTTTTGCCTGTTTGCTCCATTTAATTTGTTTAAACCTAAATGTCTGGCTATGACCGCAATGGGGGCAGGGCACATAATAACGCCTTTGGTCTTCGGCCGCCTCCCACTCCTTCCATATGGGGCCGTTCCGGCGAGTGGGAGTGCAAGGCTGGAAAATCTTCTTGTTATGAGCAAAGGTCTTTGTTCTTTCCCTGGCAAGGCTTCGGGGATCCGCTTCCTTTCCGGAGTTTGTGGGATACTTGTCCACCTCATCCATGAGCAGATACCGAATAGGGCGAGATGCCAAAGAGGCCGGGGAATTAGCTCCTGAAAGTACTACATACATACCATCAAACTGAAGCTCCAGCATTTTACTTTCAGCATCCTGATACCGTTCTTTTATTGCGGGTGATAAGTTAATCATAGGCTGGAGCCGGTTTTTGCTTGTAAATTCAGCAAGCTCCAAAGTAGGGTAGACAATTAGTGTAGGGCTCGGATCCTGGGCTATGATATAGCCCACAATGTTATTAAGGCTTTCAGTACCTCCCACCTGAGTAGGTTTTACAAATGCAATTTCCTCAATATCCGGATCCGTAAAAGCATCCATTATGCCCCTCAGGTAGGGTGTCCGGTCCGTCTGCCATATTCCCGGCTCTGCCGATGTTTTACTGTCCAAAACCCGGTATTTATCTGCCCATTGGGATACAGTCAGTTGTTCCGGAGGTTTTAATATGCGCAACGCTTTTTGAACCCAATCCACCCATTCATGTTTGGGCTTTCTTTTTCTTCGCGTTGTAGACTCCATCAATAGATAATTGTCCAAGTGCATCATTTGACAACTCCGTTATCATTCTTTCAATACGTCTGGCAGTTACCGGATCAACATAGGGTCCAACCTCATTAGCAATTTTCCGACTATAACCAAGAACAGACCGCTTCAGCACAACAAACACGCGCTGCAATTCGGCTGTCGCATCTTCTTTTCTTATGTATTCGCCTTTTGTAACAGCGTTTGCAAACTCAACCTCCTCGGTCTTCAGCTTTTTATAGTTGGTTTCCCAAAGGAGTTTTTGAGAGGTGAGGGACATTTTTTCAATGTCCTCCTCCGACTTCACGCCGCTGCCAATAAGGCCCCGCCATCGAAGGACTTCCCATAGGGGCCACCAGCCCCGAAGGGATTTGGGGCAACCTTTTTCTTCCCATTCACTTAAGGTCTTTCGTGCAATATCCAATCTGTCGCATAACTCCTGAGTGCTGACGCATAATTGCCCTTCTATTTGTCGGTAATTGTTTACATCTAATTCCATAAGTTAATACCCCTTGTTACCCTGATAAATTTTTTTATACTGGGGGATACGCCGGGCTCGCCAGACCCGCACTCGGGGTACCCCTCCGGAAGTACCTTTTTTGTGGAAATCGCTACCAATTGGAAGTTATTTCCTAAAATTCAACCATTTTTTACATATACGTTGTATTTACAACGAAATCAGCAAAAGAAACAGTGTATTTATTTCAGTACAATTGCGCATAACTTTTTGAAGGTTTGGCTCAACCATGCGGGTTTTCAAGATTTGAAAGTTACCCTCCCTTAAAAAGCGTGTAAATACCCCCTCAACATTTGCACAAAACCCCTCTACATTTGACAGTTCAACATATCTTATAATTCTGTTTACCTTGAAAAAGCATGCTCAAATACGCATGATTACAGGCTGTTTACAGGGGTGCTGTTTTTCAGGTTCAACACATTTTCAATATGCTGCCATAAGGCTAAAAAATCTTGAAGTTCCTCATAGATTCATTGATGTTATCCTGATTAATTCCAATGTACCGGAGGGTTACGCTGGGATGGCAATGTCCGAATATTTCCATGAGCATGACCACATCCCCCCACCGTTTATAGTGGTGATAGCCAAAGGTTTTCCTCAGGCTATGGCAGCCGACTCTTTCCACCCCGAATTTATTCGCGCTTTGCTTAATGATTTTATAGTAGGTGGTGCGGTCAATGGCCTTGTACTTCTTCTGAGTGGAGGTAAAGACAAAGGCCTCCGGCTCCTTATCCCCTATAAATTCGGCTAACTCTGCCTTAAGCTCCTTATGGATGGGAAGGAGGATTTTCTTCCCGGTCTTACTTTCCCGGACAGATATGTGGTCTTTACCTTTTATGTCTTTCACACGCAGGGAAAGAATATCCATGATGCGGCGGCCCAGGTACATACCGCACATGAAAATAAGATAGTCCCGCTGGCTTCTGGATCTGAGGTCGTTAGCTATCAGCTTCAGGAGGTGCGGGTCACGAATAGGCTCCACTGTATTCATAGCATCCTCCTCATAGCACTTTGCGCATTACTTGAC
>JAEXPO010000650.1 GCA_023446675.1 Bacillota bacterium
AAAGCTGGAACGGGAACCGGATATTCTAATCGTTGAAATGCCTCCCTGCCGCATGGTGACATCGGGGCTGCTGGCAGATGACAACGCCCACAACCGATTTGATGAGATGTGGATGCGTCTTGCTTCACGTATCGCCGATAAGATAAATCCCCGTGATTTCATGTATTACGACGAGGAACATAAAAAAAGTGTTTGGTTATTTTTAGTCGAGGACTGGATGACCGAAGCGGACACCGAAGGGTATAAAATTATCACGTCCGACGGCGGACTGTTTGCGTCAGCCCTTGCAGACAGTTGGGAATATAACGAATATGATCGCGTCTACAAGGGTATAAGGGCATGGCTCACACGGCAGGAAAATCTGGAGCTTGATGAAGTACCCGGACGCCGTCTGTTATACCATTTTGCGGGGCCTCACTCGGCGATGATGAAAGAATGGAATTACGGCAAGGTTCGTTATTTTGTGCCGATTAAGGTTATAGGGGGATAAAAAAATAGATAATTATCATGCTCACTATTTAGCGTTGGAATATGCAAGCTCTGTCCTTTCCGTTCCTGAAAACTACCCGCTGAAGGAGGGATTGGACGAAAGCTTCAGAGAGGGCTTTAAAGCCTTGGTCGAGCTTGGGAAAGTTATGTACCTTGATATAGCAAAGGCGCCTGAAAAATACGGTATACCCCTGTTTGACGTAAACGATCCTGATAACGGTGTAAAAAGCGTGATGGGACAGGGGCTTATTCACCATAAATCATGGGTAGCCGTTCACAGGGCGGTGGATGTCTTATACGCGCTGTCATACGCAGGCGAAATGGAAGGCGACGTTTTAAAAGCAGATGCGGATATATTTGCTTCCAAAGTCAAAGAAATAAAGGTGGCCGGATATGCTTCCATATTTGATGGACTTGAGGGTATCGGTTTTGTTTTCGCTGGATACGCACAGGGCAAGATTAAAGAAGCGTTTATAACGGTTTCCTTTCCTTCCAATCCGAAAATTATAAAAGCTTTAAAGACATACTGCGACTGCCGAAATAGTGACGAGAGCCAAAAAACCCATGTTAAGGGAAATATGGATTTTTATGCTTTTGATTATAAATTCATCTCCGATTTAAGTGTGCTGCCTGAAATCAACTGGGTTAAGGATAAAATTTTTACCTGGACGCCTGAGGCAAAGGACTTTTATATGGCCTTTTACCGCTATATTACAGAAAATCTAAAGGCTATATATAAAAGTGTTGACCCACACGGTGATTTTTACATCAACGGTCAAATGGCAGCGAAACTAAGGTATGAAGATGATTGCTGGCGGCATGAGATTGGTTGTTTCACAAATTCTGAATACAAGGAAATAATAACGAGGGGGGAGAGGTCTTTCTTTGTATTGATTCTTTATTTTCGCATTAAGGACGACAAAAATAAAAACAGATTTGATAATCTTCCCACACCTCTTATCGAGTATATGAAAAGTCAAAAATGCCAGGATTGCGGCGCCTTTGCAAAGCATAAGGCCAAAAGCGCAGGACGATGTCCGTATACCGTAATTTGGACCCATGACGGCGTTGAACATAAAAGCTGTGCGTTTGGCTGCTTCCATTTTGAAAATCCAAGGCTTGAAGACATTCCGGCGTTTTGTAAATTATTAGCCGCTGAATACAAAAGACCTGGAATTAAAAATATAAATAGATGCCATGTACGGGCTTAGCTGCGGCTATTGGGAATACAAAAGGGCTTCCTACACGAAGCCCCTTTTGGTTCCCAATATCTAAGCCAAGCCTAAAACCTTTGCAAGCCTAATATCTTTAATAAATTAATTGCCCTCCAGACCCTTCTGGGCATCAATCAGGCCGCCGAACAGAGCGTTCTGAAAAGTTTCGTCCACGCTTATTTTCCACTTACCATCGACTTTAACAAGACTAATATCAGCAGTAAGGGTAGTCGTCTGGACGTCAACATCTCCCATAATATCCAGGAGTATCTGCTCCGTTTTCGCATCAAAATCCTCTTCACTTATTTCCTCTTCAGATCCGGCATTCTCAAAGACCGCCGTTATGGCCTGGCTTAAAAACTCCCCCATGACATAGCTCATGTCAATATTGGTAATTTCAGTTGTTACAGTGGCAGTGTCCCCATCGATTTTAGAAGAAACAACCTTAAAGGCCAATTTATCTACAAGAAGCTTTGTGCTTTCATCCTCTCGGTTCAGTTCAAAATCTGCTCCAAAAAGGTCCTCGGAGTCAAAATAGGTGCTCATGTTTTCGGTGTCAATGTTTTTTACTGCGGTCAAACCGTTTGTGACCACCTCTTCAGGGCTTGCGGTTTTGCCGCAGCCTGTTGCCACAAGGGTTAAACAGAGCATCGCAGTTGCCAGGCTTAAAAGTTTTTTCACAGCATATTCCTCCTATATCTTTGTTTACCATCTTACTTGATATTGGAAGGAAAAGCAACTCGTCACAGCTTAAGACCTGGTTGTCAGTACAGAGGAAACCGGCTGCAAAGAGCCGTTACTTCCTTGCGGATTTCGTCCTGTAAAGCCTTATAGCTATTGGCCGTATTTTTTATAAGCCGGGCAATTTACTTCATCTGCGCTTCCTTCATCCCCCGGGTGGTCACAGCCGGAGTGCCTATGCGGATACCGCTGGTAACAAAGGGGCTCTGGGGATCGTTGGGCACTGTATTTTTATTTACGGTAATGTTACACCTCATCCAGCCGGTTTTGCATGAGGGGGCCTACCTGGGTACCGGGATAGACCGCTTTATTAAACTGCTTTCCTAAATCATGTCAATAATCCGTTACTAAGCAAAAAGGATGCCCTTCAGGGTCAATCAGCACCGTCCACAATTCCGAATACTGCTCCTGTGCAAGCATGGCCCCCAGGGCCAGGGCCTTTTCAACAGCCCTGGCCATTTGATCCCTGCCTCTAACCTTAAAATCCAGGTGAGCCATTTGCTGCTGTTCTCCGGGTTTATCAGGCCATACTGGTGGAATATAGTCCTCGTTTTTTTGAAAGGCGATTTGAACGCCGCCGGCAGTCGAGGTTAAATCCACCCATTCATCTGTCTCACTATAGGTTTGCTCCCATCCCAGAAGACTGGAATAGAAGCGGGCCAGCCGGACAACATCCCTGCATTCAAGCACAACTGCACCTAACCGGATGGGTTCGTCATGTATATCATAATCCCTTTTTTCCATTCTAAGCTTCCTGCCTTACTTTTACCCTTTAAAGGCTTGCCTTCCTGTTTTCTTTCCCGTACTTAGAGGTTGTTTCCAGAACTTAAGGTTTATTTTCCTATATGGCACAATTTTAAAAGTCTGAGCTTTACTTGTTTTATTTTCTCGCCACCAAATACATAGATAACCCCAAAAAACTCCATGCCTGCGGCTGCTCCGATTAGGAATTCAGACCAAAGCTCCGGCATACCTATGCTGTGCCTGACAAGCTGGGTTAATCCGTATAAAAGGATTCCCCCTATAAAAAAGTTATTTATTCTTCTGCTGTTTCTGAGTGCTTTACCACACCCGATATTTAACTCCATAAGCTCGTCCCTTTCTTTCCTTTCCATTCTTTTACCTTATCTGGTTTCATAGGCCTTCTTAACTTATTCATCACCTTTTATTTCCCCATTGGCGTTATCTATCTGCTGTCAAAGCCTAAACCTGTAATAAAGCTTTAAGACGCCCCGAATAACTGACACAAAAAGGCAGGCGGACAAGAGTGTAATAAATACAGTGGTATTAAAGTAACCTGAAAGAATGGAAGCTCCTGCCAGACCAATAATAGCGGCATTTATACCGATAGCTCCCGACTTTTGGTAAATGAGCAGCTTCCGTTCATCCGTTTCCTCAATATACAGCTGTTTAAGCCTAACTTCGCTTCTGACGGATTGCGCGTACTGAATAATAAAGAGAACTAAAAGAACAAAGAAGAAGGCTCCCAGGCCTATTTGAAAGCCATTCATAAGGGATAAGGCTCCTGCCTCTCTCCTCTGCCCCAGGGTTAAAGACAAAATGATGTTTGCCGCAATAAAGGCAATTAAACCGACGCTTAACAGAATAATCCGAATTTTTAACCGCTTTTTGAATTCCTCCATTTAAAGCTCCTCCACTTCTGAAAAATCAAAAACCTCTTCAATTGATTTACTAAAATACTTGGCGATTTTATAAGCCAGAACAAGGGAAGCCGTGTATTTGCCAACCTCCAGGGATGTTATGGTTTGGCGTGTTACGCCCACGGCCATGGCCAATTCTTCCTGTGACAGCTTGTGCTGCTTTCTGAGCTCAGGTATTTTTGTTTTCATATCTCACCTCTTGCAAAGCAAACTTGACACTTCTAGTATAGTTAGCTTTGCAATTATTGTCAAGCTTACTTTGCAAAGATATTTAGCAGGACGGGTATTCCCACCATTGAACAAATATTTACAGCAGCCTTTTTTTAATTAAGACTATGAGATTAGGTATAATGTCCCCAGGAGCAGGTCAAAAAAATAAAATGTCGCTAAATGCCGTTATCCCAATCACCTACCAATGGACTATTCAGCCGGCGAAATTTTCTTTGTGTGTTCCATAGCCTCTTTAATGTCTTAAAGTTCTCCTCCGGCTTTAGCATAAGCTTGCAC
>JAEXPO010000681.1 GCA_023446675.1 Bacillota bacterium
GGATATATCCATCCATAAAAGGATGCAAAAACCAGAATGCAAAGGGTGAACACCAGAGCAATAAGAACAGGTGAAACGGTGTGGGCAAAAAAGACCTCGATAATTTCCACATCGGCAGCGGCAAGGGTTGCCAAATCCCCTGAATGCCTGTTTGCAGGCTTCCCGGGCGCCAGCCTGCGAAGGGCGTCAAAAAGCTTGTTCCGCAAAAGTGCCAGAAGCCTGAAGGCCACGTCGTGCCCCTTGTATTGCTCCAAATATCTGAAAACGCCCCGCAAAACCGCAAGACCTATCAGAATTCCCACTCCCCAGGCAATGCTAAGGCCTTTGCTGAGGCTGAAAGCAGGGGCGAGAAGCATGGCTCCCACACCCATAAAGCCCACTGCGCATAAATGGCCGAGAACACCGAACAGAACGGCAGCCGTCATGGCGCCCTTTAAGGGAGAAATCATGCTCAATAACCTTGCCGCAGCTTTCAGCCTGCCTTTTACAGCCGATTCCCCGGGCTTTGCAGCCGACGAGGATGGAAATGAATTTCCTCCCATGCTACAGTACCTCCTTCAGGTTTTCTTCAATGGTTAATTCGGAGGTGCCGCCGGTGTCCTCTTCCAAAATACCGTTTCGCAAGCGATACCGCCGGTGAGCCCGGGCCGCCAGTGCCGGATGATGGGTTATAAGAAGGACACTTTTGCCCCTTATGGCGAGCTTCTCTATCAGCTGTCCCATTTTCTCCTCATTTTCTGCATCCACATTTGCCGTGGCTTCATCGAATATGTAAATATCCCCGTCTCTTAAAAGCGCCCGTGCCATACCCAGCATCTGACGCTGCCCGCCTGAAAGCTGTTTCCCTTCTTCTCCTGTTTCCCTAATTAATCCATTCCGGAGAGGGCCTTCCGGCGCACTCAGCCCCACCTGCCGCAAAACCTCACAAAGCTCGGCTTCAGTGGCCTGTGGCTTTCCCATTCTCAGATTATCCTCTATGGTACCCGAAAAGATAAAGGTATTTTGGGTTACCATACACACCTTCCTGCGAATAAGATCTGTTGGAAGCTCACCAAGAGGAAGCTCTTCCTGGCGGAGCGCTTTCCCTGAAAGTCCATAGAACAGGATCTGTCCGGCCTCCGGTTCCAGAAACCGGACCAGCAGGGCGGCAACCGTACTTTTCCCGCTGCCGCTCTCCCCCACCAGGGCCGTAATCCTGCCCGGTTCCACATTCAGGCTAACATGATCAAGCACTCTCTTCCTCCCCGGATAGGAAAAGGAAACCTTATCAAGCCGAATACCGTAAGGGCCTCGCAGGTTCAGCTCCTCCGGCCCTTCTTCCCGGGCAGAGCCCAAAGGCTCGGGCTCAGGCAATTGAAGAAATTCGAACAATTTTTCAGCTGCCGCAGTTCCCGTCATAGCAACGTGAAAGTAGGACGACAGTGCTCTTAAGGGGAGAAAAAATTCCGAGGCCAAAAACAGTGCGGTAACACCTGCGGCCACGCTTATTTCACCCCTGGCAAGGGAGACAGCTGCCGTAGCCATACCTGCGGCAGCACCTCCATACGCCAGAATATCCATGATAATAAGAGAATTCAGCTGCATACCCAATACCCTCATGGTTTTATCCCGGAAGCCCCAGGCCTTTTTCTCCAGTTCCGCAGCCTTATCCTCATCCCTGTTAAAAAGCTTCAGGGTGGTCAACCCCAGCACACTTTCAAAAAAAAGAGCACCCAGGTTCTGATAGACGGCAAAATGAGAGCGGCTCATTTTCCTGGCTATGGTCATAACTCCGTTTAAGGCCAACGGGATAAGAGGCGTTAAAACCAGCATTATAACCGCTGCCCGGGGAGAGACGGGAAAAAGCGCGGCAAAGAGGACAAGGGGGGCGATAAGGGCATAAAAGAGCTGGGGCAGATAGGCCCCAAAATAGCTTTCCAAAGCTTCAATACCCTCCATGGCGCTTCCGGCGGTACGAGAAATGCTCCCATCCTCAGAATAGTGGGTTTCAAGGGCCATAAGCTTTTTAAAAAGCATGCTTCGCATGGTGTAGCGGGCTGAGGCACCGCCCCGATGAGATGCATAGGCTGTAAAAGGGCTAAGAATGAACCTTGCGACAAGCACCGCAAGACAGGTGGTGATAAAGGGAAGAAGCCTTTGGAGACTCTTTTCCCCGTTGATTATCCCTTCAAAGGTTTTTCCAAGCATATAGGCAAAAATTATACCTGCTCCCAATGCCAGAAGCTTTCCGACCACTGTAAGGACTATCCACAGGCGGCTGCCCTTTGTCATGGAAAAGAGGCGGCTGCTGAGAAACAGAGGAATAGCAGAAGCCTTCCCGGGCTTAACCACCTTTCTGGCGGCTGCACCATTGGGCATTCTTATAAAAAGAAGGGTATGAAAAAGGCCCACGCCCACTGCTACCAGCTTTAAGACCAGAGTATCAACCTTAAAAAACATTATGAGCATCATCAGCCATATAATCGCGCAAACCCCTATTTTGCTCTTAACAGGCATGCCTTTGCCCTCCAAAAGAGGCTGAACATGCTTTATATAAGGCTTTTGCCTCTTTAACCAGCCTGTGAGCCTGTCGGAGCTTCTGGCAAACAAAAAGGATGCCAGTATGTAAAAGGGAGTTGTGGGCAGAACGGGAATAATGATTCCTACGCTCCCCAGACCCACCGCCACAAGGCCAAGAAAAATGAAGACTCCTTTTATAAGCGCAGGCGGTTTACTCTTTACTTGAGCGTCCTTCATTAAATTAACTCCCTTCAGATGTACTATAATGCTGTTCAATGATAAAAATACATTTGGAATGCAAGGATGAATACAAACGCTAGTGATTGTCATTATCAAAATCATAGTACTATTTTACCATTAACCGTGGAATAAATAAACAGCATTTTTACATCAGCTATGGGGAGCTATTCACTTAGATCTAATTAGAAAACAGTGACTTGATAGCTTAACTCAGACGAATTTCCTGATAAAGCCACCCGTCCATTTCCTTTATTCTGAACCAGTCTTCCTCCAGCACGGCATAGGTGTGGGGATGCTTTTCCTTGGGAAGGGCGATAGAACCGGGATTCAGCATATAAATACCGTCTATGCATTCGGTTCTTGGAATATGAGTGTGCCCGTAAATAAAGGCATCTCCTTTATTCAGCCGGGGCATGGCGCTTTCGTTAAAAACATGCCCATGGGTTAAAAATAAACGTTTTCCGCCTCTTAAAACAATGGTGTAATCGGCGGTCATGGGAAAATCCAGAACCATGGCGTCCACTTCACTGTCACAGTTTCCTCTTACGGCAATGAGCTTATTTGTTAGTGAATTAAGAAGTGCGGTAACCTCTTTGGGATTGTAATCCTTGGTAAGAGGGTTTCTTGCGCCGTGATAAAGCAAATCACCCAGCAAAACAATGTAATCGGGGCGTTCTTCCTTAATTCTGTCAATTGCGCTCTGAAGATAAAAAAGGGAGCCGTGAATATCAGATAAGAAAACTATTTTTTCCATTTTCCACCCTCCTGGATAATTTGCTTTTTGTGATCGATAAGGCCTGTCCTCTTACAGGTTATTTGGTATCCCTTTAAGCTTTAACCTTTTTTCCGGCTCTTACCCCGGCTTACATAAACATTAAAGCATATAAGAAAGGAGAGCTTACGCTCTCCTTAAACTTCTTACCAACGATTGCCGCCGCCAAATCCGCCGCCGCCTCTGTTGCTTCTCTGCTGCTTACGAGCTCTTCTGCATTCAGGGCATCTCTGGGGCTCATTTTCAAAACCTTTTTCCTTGTAGAAAGCCTGTTCGCCTTCTGTGAAAATAAACTCTGCGTTGCAATCCTTGCAAACTAATGATTTGTCCGCCATATCTATATACCTCCTTAATTTATTTGGATCCGCAATTCCTGACTTTCCGCTCCAAAAAAACTAAGAGAGATAAATCCAGAACCAATCCAGCGCAATATATAGTGACTAACTGCTTCAGTATAACATGGGGTTTATGCTCATGCAATAGCTTTTTGAAAATATTTGTAATATCCGTCCATGACTTTAGGATGCCTGACTTTAGGATGTAATTAAGCGCTGGGGGACGCCATTTATAACGGTTCGCCAAAGTCAGCGCTTCAGACGCAGCACGATACCTGCAGCCTCCGGCGGCAGAACATATTGCACTTTTCCGTTATCCACCAGAACATCCCTGACAGAACCTCCCCACTCGATTTCATAAGAGCTTCCCATTGCGTTTTCAACAAGCAGCAGGATAGAAAGAGACTCTCTTAATGCCTCCCTGTTAACAAGCAGGCGTATTTCGCTCAGATCTTTCCGGACAGTAACTGCACACTGACCGTCTAATCGGCCCTTATCAAGGGTCATATGCAGTCTTTTTCCTTCACTGACATAATGAAATCTTTTACCTACCCCGTCGCTGCTTTTAATAAACCAGAAATCCGCGCTGTCCGTCAGCTCCCCGCCATAGACGAGCGCACCGAACAGGGGATCCATGGCAAAAATCGTTGCCGCTCCGTGAAGAGCCCCGCAAAACCCCAGATCAATTTCGCAGGAATAATACCACGGGCCGCAGCGGTGGGGCTGATCCAGCCAGGTTGTGCCATAGGGAAGGGGCTCAAATCCACCGCAGGCGGCTCCGTCGTGCTCTTTTCCCGGAAACCAGTACCCATAGCCGCTTTCTTCATCACCGCAGTTTAAAAGCGCCCAGGAGCTTAAAAGAGAGCCATAAGCAAGTCTTAACAAGGAAAAAGGATCCTGTGCGTAATACAGGGCGTAATCCAGCAGGGAGCTCCCGCCCATTTGCGACATATAGCTTAAGGTGTAGGTATAATTATTTGAGCGGTAATCGCTTCCGTACCAGTAGTAGGCAGGCTCTAAATAACCCCTGCAGGCAATATTGCAGCTTGTCTGGTTTTCCATAAAGCGTATCGCGTCGCAATAGGTTACAGCCTTCTCCTTCTTATCCTCTCCGGCCTCCATCAATGCAAAATCCATTGCCTCCCTGGCAAAAACATGGGTGGATTCAAAGCCGGTGGTGTCAAAGGGGTATTCCGATCCGAAAACATCCTTGCACTCATTTATAAAATAGGTAATTTTACGCCTCCAATGTATGGAGAGGCGCTGTGCCTTTTCTTTTTCTCCTTCTTCATTAAGACTGTCTATAATCGGACGGATAACCCATTCGTTATAAAGCCCTGTCTTGTATGCGGACCATTCCGCAAGCTCGGAGGGGATTAAAAACATGGCTAAAGCCGTGCGGTAAGCCCTTTCCAAATATTCCATCCTGTCAAGAGCGGTGCGGATGCCTTTGAAGCATTTGGCTACCCGGTACATGTTGAAATACATCATGAAAATATGAGGATAGTCGTATATTCTCCACAGGTGCAGCCTGCCTTTCAGCCCTGGATTATCCGAATTTCTGTTTTTATGCCAGTCGGGAATGCCATATAGACCATAGGGGAATTCTTCCTGTGTCGTACACTGAAGCCCGCCCCAAACAAAATTTTCAATGTAATAATCCAGTGCGTCCACTTCCTCCTGCACAGGATATTCGGCAATTTTCCCTGATAAAAAGGCCGGCTTGGACAGGCCCGGATCATCACAGGTCACTTCGTAAATTCGCCAGCCCTTAATCCTGTCGTAATTGTCGGGGCTTAAAAGCACAGCCGTTTCATTGTTCCATTCGGCAAACAGCCCGTCATACCAAAGCTCCTTGCTTTTAAACTGCTTTCCGGCAATAAAAGCGCCCCTCTTGCGGATCATGGTTTCAACCGGTTCAGTAACAAAGAATTCCAGGCGCATGACTTTGTCTTCGCCATATTCTATCCGGATAGAATTCTCGCCTGTTTTTTCAAATATCATCTCATAAAGAAAGGCATCCCCATTGAGCGTTTGTTCTGTTATTTGGGTATGAGCGGGCTTATCCGCGCACAGGCTAAGCTTTTCGAATTTACACCGTATACTCACCAGAACTCTTCCCTGCTTTTCCACGGTCATCCCCGGAAAAACCTCCACATCCAAAAGGCCGTTTTCCACAAAGAGATCCCGGACTTCACGGTAATGCTCCGCCCAGGCATATACAAAACCAAACTCGGCTTTTTCCCCCGGCGCAAGTGTTAAGGCCCTGTCGTTTCCCCCTCGTCTGCTGCCTTTTTCCTTTGCTTTTTCCCGGGCCAGCCGGCTTACAGTGTATATGTAAAGCACCTTTTTCAGTTTTTCCGGGTTCAGCTTGCTTTGCTCCTCAGCTCCGAGATCATAATAAACAAGCTTTGTATTATCCACCGGCATCATAACAAGATAAGGGCCCTTGCCGTCACACCGTGTATAGACATTATGGGAGCCGTTTTCCGAAATAAAGGTATGGCCGATTACTTTAGAAGACGCCGCCTCTCCCCATTTAAACTCCGTATTGCAGGGAAGAGCGAAGCCCGCATTGCCAAGCGTAATGCCTTCTCTGCCTGTATTTGTAACCGTAATGCGCTGTGTCAGACGTCCACCCGAAAGAAAAATGGAGCTTTCCACCTTTAAGCCGCGGCTTTCGGCATATCCATACTGATGTATTCCCTGCTTTAGCCTGCAGGGCTCTTTGTCAATATAGCTCCCGTCTTCTCCCGGCGCCCAGCGAAAGCTTTCCTCCCCTGTGCAAACATCTAAAAAGAAACCGGAAAAGCTTTCTCCGGGAAGAACAAACTGGGTGTCCAGCTCATCTGCCGCACATTTCAGGGATAAAAAACCTCCACCCTTAACTATAGCCTCAAAACGGCTGTCCGCCAAATAAAAACCGTTGCTCATAAATCTCCCTCCAAACCGCCTGCCCCTTTTATTCCTTTACGGCACCCAGCGTGATACCGCCAACGAAGTATTTTTGAAAAAACGGATAAATACAGATAATCGGCAATGATACAATCATGGTTGTCGCCGCTCTTATGGACGCGGTGGTTAAACTCTTCATCGCCTCAAATTTTTTCTGGTCGCTTAGCAATTTGGCAGCCTGCTCAGCCTCAAGCAATATCTTGCGCAGGTATACCTGCAGCGTGTCCCAATTGCCGCTGGAATTGTACAGCATAACGTCAAACCAGGAATTCCAGTGGCCTACTATTAGCATGATGGACACCGCGGCAAGCACCGGCCTGCACAGGGGGAGCATGATACTGAAATAGATGCGCATTTCCGAAGCACCGTCAATTCTGGCTGATTCGGACAGCCCTTCAGGAAGCCCCTGCATATAGGAGGCGATCAACATCATGTAATAGGCTCCGAACAGACCCGGCAGCCAATAAACGGTAAAGGTCTCCATAAGGCCAAGCCTGGAGAAGAGCAGGTATGTAGGTATAAGGCCTCCTCCGAAATACATGGTAATAATGTAAACCAGGCGCATGAATTTGCGTCCCCTGAAATGACGGACGGTAGTTACATAAGCCAGAAGCCCGGTGCAAAACAGACACGAAACGGTTCCCGCCGTCACCCGCAAAACTGAAACAACAGCACCCCTTAAAATATGACTTCTATTAAAGGCATAGATATAATTATTAAGCGTCCACTCTCTGGGCCAGAAATACAATCCGCCCTTTACAGTGTCCGAACCCTCATTAAAGGATACAATAAACTGATTCCAAAAGGGGTAGAGCATAATAAACGCAAATACAAGCATCAGAATGGTATTAAAAATATCAAATAAATGGGAGAGCTTGCTTTGTTTTATAAATTCGCCTTTTCGCCGCATTGCTTGCCTCCTTAAAATATTTTCATATCAGCAAATTTTCCTGAAAGCCTGTTGGCTAAAATAACGAGCATAAATCCAAATATGGATTTCATCAGGCCAACAGCCGTTGAAAAGGAATAACGCCCCAGCTGAACGCCGTAACGGTATACATAGGTGTCAATTACTTCATACACGTCCTGAGTTAAAGGCGTTCCGAGCAAAAGCTGCTGTTCAAATCCCGCATTCAGGATATTCCCGATACCCAATATAAAAAGCATGATTACCGTGGGCGCGATACCCGGCAACGTGATATGCCATACCTTCCCAAAACGTCCAAGACCGTCCACCGTTCCAGCCTGGTACAGCTCCTGATCCACGCCGGATATGGCAGATATGTAGATAATGGCCGACCATCCTATACCCTTCCATATGTTTGCGGAGGTGAGAAGCCCCCAGAAAAGATTCGGTTCATTGAAGAAATTAACAGACGATTCAACCAACCCCAGCTTCAGAAGAATCTCGTTAACAACACCCTCATTTCCCAAAAGGGAAAACATAATACTGGCTACCACAATCCAGGAAACAAAATGAGGCATATAAGAGATGGTCTGAATGGTTCTTTTGAATACCGAATTTTTTACCTCATTGAGTAAAAGGGCAAAAATGACGGGAGCTATGAAAGCAATCGTTAGATTCAGCCCGCTGATGACCAGTGTATTGCGGAATATCTTCCATACGCCGGGCAGGGAGAAAAACTCTATAAAGTATTTCATCCCGACAAATTTGCTGTCCCCCAGGCTTTTCCCGGGATAATACTCAAAAAAAGAAATCAGGTTTCCAAGCATGGGGATATAGCTGAAAATAATCACCCATATCAGAGCAAACAGGCTGATAAACCACAGCTCCTTTTGCTTGAAAAACACTCCCAGTCTTTCCTGGAAAGGCTTTTTAACTGGAATGGCTGTTGCAGAACTGCTCCTGCCGTTTATTTTCTTCATAAATCCGGCTCCTTTATTTAAGCTTCCAGATGCCGATACAGGGGCTTAATTCCTTTAACGGAGGTCTGCGCGCCGTACCGGTATGAATTCTGTGAAATGCAGCCAGCTGCCAATGAACAGGCAGCCGACTGCATTTCTTTCAATCTCCAACCGTATATAAATGCATATGTAAAAACCTATTTTTTCATTTTTTCAACATTCTTTTCATACGCGTCCTGATAATAATCCGTTAAAGCTTCCAGACCCAGAGTGTTAGCTTCCTTCCTGGCTGTTTCAAAGGCTGCCGTGCAAGCTTCTGCGGAAGCCGCCGTCATCATCTTTGCCCAATCCACGGTTATTTTGTCGGTAATGGTCTGTTTTGTCACCGATATGGGATCCTCCGCCGAAAAGGTTGCGTTGTAAAGGGTAATGTCAAAAGCAGGCGCCTTATAATACTGCCAGCTCAGGCGAACGCCTTCATTGGAAAATTCGCCGTTTCCATCCACAGGCCAGTAATCATAGACGGAAAGCCTGTCGATTCGGGGATCTATTTTGTCAAAAGTACTTTTTCCGTCAGTATACAGCCAGTTCGTATTGGTGGCCATCATGTAAATTCCGGCGCCGTTGGCGTCCTTAACGGCATGATAGGTTTGTTCCTTCTTGTCCACATCCAAAATGGCGTCATCCACAACCCAGGTACCATTTTCATCAATTTTCCAGACATTTTCCTCACTGGGGGCTCCCCAGCCGGTAATCATATTACCCAGTTCGCTGTTTTCCCAGTTAATCCATTTTAAAATCATTTCCGGATTCTTGGCCTTGTCGGTTATGATACAGCGATAGCTTCCCGTATATTTGGAGGTCAGCAGGGTGGTGTCGCTTAACTCCAAATTGTCAGCCGCAACAGACACATTCATAATACGCTTATCGACGTTATAATTGTCGCCCTCGTTAACGGCCCATACCTGGTGTCCCCCGGTCCATGCATACCACCAGGTTCCAAGATTGCCCAGAACCTGCTCCGAGGACAGCTTGGTAACATACTCCTCATACCCGTTGGTCAGATAATCGGGATCAATAAAACCATTTTGATAGCACTTGTTCATAAACCGGGCAATTTCCAATCCTTCGTCCGTGTTCAGCCAGTGGGTGAATTCACCTGAGTTTTTATCCACCTTGAAGCCGTTGACAAAACCATAGGCAGCAAGCATGGTGTTGAGGAAATTAAGCCCTTTGTTGTCACTGGTAAAGGCATAGGTTTTCTGCCCGCTTTCATTGGTGGGATGATTTTTTAATATCTTTTCCATGATATTAAAATAATCTTCCGGAGTTTTGTAAATTTCAGCTTCTCCCAGTTCCTTCCAATAGTCATAACGCACCCCGAAATCAAAACCGGCAACATTGGGAGTACTTCCCCAGCCCTGGGCAAGCTTATATATTTTTCCGTCCTCATCATAAAGCATATTGATATAGTCGCCCATACGCCTCGTTATATTGTCCCCGTATTTGCCTATAAGCTCCGTTAAATCCACCGCCTTGCCCTGGGCTATGAATTTTTGGGCCATATCGTCGGACATCCAGGTAATAACATCCGGGTAGTCATTGGTGGCAAGCATTAAATTTAATTTCTCATCCATGTCTATGGAATAATAGGTCAGGTCTATACTGACGTTCATATTATCGAGCAGCCACTTGTCATACGTAGCCTTTCCGCCGTGTTCATCATCCTCAAACTCCACCTGATCCCCATATCCCGGATAAACTGAAATATTCAATGTCTCCGCCGGGACCACCCATCCCCATTCGTTGGGTTCGGTGGATTCGGCATCATTATTCGCCTGAATTGATTTGTCACCATCCGTTTCCGGTTTGGTTTCATTGCCGGAGCAGCCGGTTAAAACCGTCGAGACCGTAAACACAGTAGCAAAAAGGATACTCAGAATCTTTTTCTTCATAGTGTTCCCTCTCCTAGCCAGTTCATTTTAACTAACAGATTCATTCATCTGCTGCTAATCGTACCAATCGTTTTCTTTAAGTTTCGGCCCTATCCTATTTGATTTTAAATAATATCCATTGAAAGTTTTGCGACCGCCATTGGCCTTTAGTTTGGAGCTGCATTAAGTTTTACTATCCCAAATCAGGGATATTTCAACCAGGCATCTTTTGATTCGTGAAATACGGTTCATTGATGTGAATTAAAATTATATTATCATCGAGGAGAAAAGAAGTCAAACGGTTTTCGCTATTTTGAAAAATAATTTATTTTTTTACGTCCCGGAATGAGACCTGCATCCGTCTTAATTCCTGAGCTGCTGTTCCGTATCCCTCCTGTTCTGTTGGGCCTCCGTCCCATAATGTCCGCGCCACCCGTTCATGCTGTAAATGAGTGAGCCTTTCCCTATAGCGCCAGAGAATCCAAGCCGTCCGGCAACCTCCCCAACCATTAAAAGCTTGCGGGATTAATTATAGATATTTCAAATTCGTGAACCAATTTTCACGAATATTTTTTACTTTGTTGAAAACGCGAAACGCGCTTAAACCATGTGGCTTGCCCAAAAGCGGATAAAAAAGACGTATGCTTATCAAGCCTGTAAGGACAGGCAAACGCAATTTGCTGAAGGCTGCATATTATAAAATATGGACAAACCATTGAGGCGAATTACATGAATAAAAATAATACTGCTTATTATGGCGGCTTGACAGGCATCGTTGTCACACCGAATGACCCTTTGTATGACGAGGCCCGTCAGGAGTGGAACCGTGCGATTCAGAGGTTTCCGGCTGCTATTGTCTATTGTAAAACCGGTCAGGATGCAGCCAATGCCGTGAAATGGTCACGAAAAAGAGGCGTACCTCTCCGTATTCGGAGCGGAGGACACCATTTTGAGGGCTATTCCACAGGCAACTGGGTATTGGTAATCGACATCAGCCTCTTAACCGGTATCCATCTGGGGGAAGACAGTGTGACCGTGGAGGCTGGAGTCCGGTTTGAGGCCTTTTACGAAGCCGTGGCCTCAAAGGGATATCCCTTCCCGGGAGGCAGCTGTCCCACAGTAGGTCTTTCAGGCTACACCCTTGGCGGCGGCTGGGGCCTCTCTGCAAGACTTTTAGGGCTTGGCTGCGACAGCCTCATTGAAGCGGAAATGGTAGATTTTGAAGGCAGACTGCTAAAAGCCAGCGCCGTATCCAACCCGGATTTGTTCTGGGCCTTGAGGGGTGCGGGCGGCGGCAATTTCGGCATTGTGATTTCCATGACTTATCGGCTTTCCCCCAAGGTTGAAAAAATAACTACCGTTGAATTTGCTTATCCCGCCACAGGACAGGTTAAGCAGGCACAATTCCTCAACGCCTGGCAGATCTGGCTATTTAAGGCCAACCGGCGCATAACGGCTGTTGCAAGCCTCTACCACACGCCGGAGGATGGCTTTGCCATTTATGGCTTCGGCCTGTATTACGGCTCTTCCCAGGATGCAAAAAAGGAAATGGCCCCTTTGGAGGCTGTCGGCGGAGGCCTTTATGAATACATTGAAATGACGTTGTATGAGGCGCTTAAGGTTGTGATGGAGGGCTATCCCCCCTATGAAATGTTTAAATCCACCGGCCGTTTTGTCCTAAAGCCCTTAAGTGTTGAAGAGCTGCTGCGTACGGCAGGCCTTATTCGGGAGGTTCCGGAGGGCTCGGATCTTACGGCCCTTTCTCTTTATGCCATGGGCGGACGCATCGGGGATACCGGCCGCCGCGACACCGCTTTTTTCTACCGGAATGCCCTTTACATCATAGGCATTCAATCGGTATGGAGTGACCCAAAATATGCGAAAATAAATGAGGCCTGGGTTGAAGGCAGGTTTCAGTATCTTAAATGTATAACGGAAGGCTCCTTTGTAAATTTCCCTATTAGCGGCCTTGTGGATTACACCGAAGAGTATTTTGGCCTGAATGCGGAAAAGCTGCGGCTGGTAAAGGAAAAATACGACCCCTTTAACGTTTTCTGTTTTCCTCAGAGTATAAAGCCCCTGAGAACCTGCAGGGATGAACAGATCTGCACGGATGCGCAGGCCTGCAAGGGGGACCAGCGCTATGAGGATGTGCAGGCTTAAAAGAAGAAAGCTGAATGTGAGGCCCAGGGCTTTGCAAAAAACGGCGGGCATATTTTCGATTTCAGAAAATACACCCGCCGTTTTCAGGTTTTTGGTATTTAAAGCTCAAAAGCTTTTATTTATGCGGCTTACAAGAGGATGAAGAGCATTGATCGCACCCTGGGCACTTTACACCCTTCTTCTTATCCTTAACAATTTTAACCACCGCTAAAGCGATAACCGCCGCGATTACGGCAATAATAATATAATCAACTGCACTCACAGTTTCACCGACTCCATTCTTGCAGGTACCTGTTCTCTTTTACCGCCTTTTACCATTAAGAAGGCAACCGTTCCTGCCATAACAGCCACAGCAACGAGGCCGCCGATGAAGCCCTGTCCTAATGCTCCGGTGGTAACCAGTGTACCGATTTGATATACTAGGAAGGATAATGTGTATCC
>JAEXPO010000695.1 GCA_023446675.1 Bacillota bacterium
GAAAAGGAGCTGGGGCAGATCCACCAGGCTGTCGCCGTCCATAAAGGGACCGGCCTTTACAACGGTTATTTCCTCGGGCAGTCCCCCTTCCCGGAACACCGTGTTAAACTCCTCCCGCGCAGCCCGGGCCTTCTCACTGTCGTGGTAAAGCCGTGTAATTTCAGCGGCAAGCTCAAGCTTTACGTCTCTGGGGTTTTCCCCGGAACGGAGCCGCTCCTTTATTATATCCACCCTGTCGGGATGAACATCCGTACACAGTTCAAAATACCTTATAATAAGCCCGTCGGGAATTGTCATTACCTTTTGAAACATCACGTTGGCAGGCTCGTTGATGCCAATACTGTTGTTCAGGCTTTTGCTCATTTTCTCCACCCCGTCCACTCCCTCCAAAAGGGGCATGAACAGGGCAACCTGAGCCTCCAGGCCGAACTGCCTCTGAAGATCCCTTCCCATGAGAATGTTAAAGCGCTGATCCGTGCCGCCCATTTCAATGTCCGTTTCCAGAGCCAAAGAGTCGTAGGCCTGCATCAAGGGGTAAAAAAGCTCGTGAAGGCCAATGGTGGCATTGGCTTCAAACCGGTTTTTAAAGTCGTCCCTCTCAAGAATCCTGGCTACCGTGGTCTTTCCTGCGAGCCCAAGAACCTTTTCAAAGTTGAGCTTGGAAAGCCATTGACTGTTAAAGCAAATAGCCGTTTTATCCGGATTCACAATTTTAAAGAGCTGGGCCTTATAGGTGGCTGCGTTCTCCAGTACCTCCGCTTGTGTAAGCTGCCTTCTGGTTTTGGATTTGCCGGAGGGGTCCCCTATTCTGCCTGTAAAATCACCAAGAATAATGTCCGCATGATGACCTAATTCCTGAAGCTGGCGAATTTTTCTCAAGACCACGGCGTGTCCGAGGTGCAGATCCGGTGCAGTGGGATCCAGCCCTAACTTAACCTTTAAAGGCTTTCCCGTCTCCTTTGCCTTCTGAAGCTTCTTTAAAAGCTCATCTTTTTCAATGATTTCCGCGGCGCCCTTGCCAATAATACGCAGGGCCTCTTCCATGTCCGTCTTTTTCATTTTTTACGCTTCCTTTCCTCTTTAAGGGAACCGCTCCGTAAAGGAAGGCTGCAAGCAGGCAAAACGCGCTTAAATGGCATGACGGTTGTGAAACCTCCGGCGTATTCACAAAAAGGCAAATAAAAAAGCTCTCCTCCTCCAACAGCCCGCTTCATGCATAAATTCCCTGCATAAAGGGCCCATTGGGGACGAAAGCTATCGCTTCGTGGTACCACCCCGGTTCATCGGCATATAAATACACCGACCTTTCTCAGACACGGCAAACCTGCTTATGTCCTAGCACGGTAACGTGTGCGGGCAACGTCGCAGCCTACTCGCCCAGAATCTGCCGTTGGCAGCTCCAAATTGCTTTTGGTGCGCAGCTCAAGGATGTATTCCACAGTTTAATGTCTGCCCCTCTCACCTGCCGGGAACTCTCTTTAGACACCGCATCCGTGTACTTCTTCCTGTCAAAGCCTTTAAAACTTCCCTATTCAAACTCAATACGGAGAAAACCTCCGTTTGATGTTGTAGATTATTATATGCTCAAAAATTGAAAGTTACAAGTGCTATTTTACTCCATTTGACCTGTTAAATTTTTCATCCACTTAAACCGGTTTACTTTAACAGCCGCCACAACGCATTTTAAAATTTGATCGCATTTAAGGCACGCGAAAATAGCCCAGGGCGGCCCTTTAAGTACAAAGGCCATGAGGCAGGAAAGGGGAATAACCACCAGCCACACAAAAACCAAGTCGTTTATAAGCACAAAATGGGTGGCTCCCCCGGCCCGTACAATTTGGAGTGACGACATCTGGTAGGAGGTTCCCACAAGCATGACGGACATAACAAGCAGAAATTGGCCCGCATAATGAAGGGTCTGAGGATCAACCTTTGTATACATGGATAGTGCCACCTGCCGGAGGGATAACAGCAGCAGGGATGAGGCCACCCCCACCATGACATAAACCACCTGAAGGGTTTTTGTGTACCGTTCGGCAAGGTCAAAATTATCCCTGCCAATTTCCTGTCCCACCATAAGCGAGCCCGCGCCTGAGGTGCAATACACGAAAACGGCAAAGATCTGAAAGATATTCATTGTCATGGCACTGGCAGCTATAACCGAATCTCCCTGCCTTCCTATGATTGCGGCCTGAGCCACGCCTCCAAGCCCCCACAGAAAATCGCCCAGGATTACGGGAAAGCCGTAAACAAAAAAATCCCTGAACAGCTTCCCGTTGTGAAGCAAAAAATCCTTGACTCGCAATTTGAGCTTCTCATCCTTTTTAAGAACATAGAACAGTACCAGAACAAATTCCAGAATACGTGAAATGAGGGTGGACGCGGCCGCACCGGAAATGCCCATGGCCGGAAAGCCCAGCTTTCCAAAAATCATGACATAATTAAGCCCCACATCGGTAATTACAGTGAAAAGAGATATAATGAGCCCCACATGAACGGTTCCCGCGCATCTCAGCCCTGCCAGAAGCACGCTGGACATGCTGAAGAATACATAGGTCCACATAATATAGCTCAGGTATTCCATACCCGCGTCAATAACACCAGGCTGGTCCGTGAGAATGCCTAAAACCGTCCGTCCGAAGAGGCCCATTACCAGCAGCAATAAAAGGCCCGCTCCTATAGCGGTTCTCAGAGCTGTGGCGCACAGGGTCTTAACTGATTTTACATCCCCTTTGCCGAAGTACTGGGCCGCAAGTATAACAAGAGCAGCTCCCAAGCCCAGCACCAGCATATGTAATACGTTTTGAATCTGATTGACCACATAGACGCCGCCAACGGCTTCATCCCCCAATTGGGCCACCATGACGTTGTCGGCCAGACTTACAAGAAAGGAAATAATGTTTTGCCCGGCCATAGGCAGTGCTAAAAGCGCAAGCCGCTTGTAGAAGGAGGGCTCTTTTACCCACCAGGAGAATCGTTCCTTTTGCTTTGCCATCCCAGACCTTCTTTCAAGGAGTAAGGTAATTGATTAAGCCTCTCATAAAGATATCAGATATGATGTTAGGCCGCAACTTGAAATCGGCATGCTGTTTTTGCCAAAAAGGCGTTGGGATATTCATTATGGGCCGGTTTGATTTATAA
>JAEXPO010000109.1 GCA_023446675.1 Bacillota bacterium
TCTCTGAAGTACAATCTCCAATCCTGGTCCAAGCAGAAGGGACTGAACCCCATACCCGTTGAAAAAGCGGAAGGCATTTATACGTGGGATTTTGACGGGAACCGTTATAGCGACATGTCTTCCCAGCTTGTAAACCTTAATGTGGGCCATGGCAACCGTGCCATCATCGAAGCCATTAAGGAGCAAGCCGAAAAATACTGCTATATTTCGCCGTCTTACGGCTCCGAGCCCCGGGCCAAGCTTGCCAAAATGCTCATAGAGCTTCTTCCTGATAATATGGGCAAGGTGTTTTTCACCAACGGCGGCGCCGATGCCAATGAAAATGCCATAAAAATGGCCAGAATGTTTACCGGACGAAATAAGGTTTTCTCCCGCTATCGCAGCTACCACGGTTCTACCTTCGGTGCTGGAAACCTGACGGGCGAGCCTCGCCGTTATCCTCTTGAGCCCGGAATCCCCGGCTTTGTTAAATTCTTTGATCCCTACCTGTACAGGGAGCAAATTTCCTTTGAATCCGAGGAAAAGGCTTCCGACTATTATGTTGCCAAGCTTCGTGAGCAGGTGATCTATGAGGGACCTGCCAATGTGGCAGCCATTGTTCTCGAAACCGTAACCGGCTCCAACGGTGTACTTATCCCGCCCAAGGGTTATTTAAAGGGTGTTCGCAGTATATGCGACGAATTCGGCATCATGCTCATCCTGGATGAGGTAATGGCAGGCTTTGGACGTACCGGGAAAATGTTCTCCTTTGAGCATTGGGATATTAAGCCGGATATGGTGACTTTTGCAAAAGGCGTTACCTGCGGATATGTTCAGCTTGGCGGCGTAGCCGTAACGAAGGAAATTGCGGCACATTTTGACGACAACACCCTGCTTTGCGGACTTACCTACAGCGGACATCCTCTGGCCTGCGCTGCCGGTGTGGCATGCCTGGAATTCTACAAGGAAACCAATATCCTTGAGAAAGTGGAGAAATCCGGAAAGGTTCTCGGTGAGCTTCTGGAAGATCTTAAGGAAAAGCATGCCAGCGTAGGGGATGTGCGCTACATTGGCCTCTTCTCAGCTATTGAGCTGGTTAAGAGCAAGGCTACCAGGGAAGCTCTTGTTCCTTACGGCGGGGATGCTGCCGGTACCATGAAGAAAATTATCGGTCTTCTTGGAAAACGCGGCTTTATGACCTATTCCCATGAGAATATGATTCTCATTGCGCCGCCCCTTATCATTAGCCCCGAACAGCTTAAAGAAGAGCTTGCCAAGGTGGATGAGGTTCTTACTATTGTTGACAATGAGATGCTGTAAGCTTTTACTAACAGCCGTATTTCTATAACCATTAACTGCCTGACCTGACAAAAGCGGATACCTTAGTACAAAACACGAGGTACCCGCTTTTGTTTATAAATAGAATCTCTGGTAAAGGCCTGAGATCCTGCGTTCAGTTTGTTGCAAAAACAACGTACAAACTGCTTTTAGCAGAGCTACACTGTAAATAAGAAAAGGTATACTAATGAAGAACTCTTTTAGGTATATTATTTACATAAGCTTATTTTATATTTAAAATTAGTTTAGACTAACAAAAAGGGAGTGACCGATGCTTAAAAAAATTTATGGCGCAATCTTTATTTCACTTGGTTTTTTGTGTATTGGCCTGGGCTGCCTGGGAGTTTTCCTTCCTGTTTTGCCAACCACGCCCTTTATGCTCCTTGCAGCCTTTTTTCTTGCCAGGGGCTCGAAAAAATTTCATAGATGGTTTGTCTCAACAGGTCTGTATAAGAAGCATCTAAATACCTTTGTAGAATCCCGATCAATGACTTTAAGAGATAAAATCCGTATTCTTTCAACGGCTACCCTCATGCTGGCCTTATCCTTCTTGCTCATTCCCCGATGGCCGGTCCGGCTCGTAATCGGATTATGTCTGCTTTTTATTTATTATTATTTCTTTTTTAGAATCCGTACAATAAAGGAAGGAGAAAAAGTACTGACAGAAGAGGTAAATTTGTGTGACGAAAGCCGTAACAGAGCAGAAACGTGAAAGTGAAAAGGAATTCCGCCATTCGCCAAATGCTTGAGCTAAAAAGCGCTTTGCCTGGCCTGCTCTCTTCCTGTTTTTATACCAAATAAGCTGTTCAATTGTCAATGCTGCCATAAAAACATAAATACCTGCTATAATGATAGAGGATAGAAATGTTGAATGACAACACCGTCTGTTTTAAAGGGGACTCGTTTGCCTAGGCGATTTATGCTGCTTGACGGTTAGAGGATGGATGTAGTGAACACAATGAACATACCCAATTATATAACGGCAAGCCGGATTGTATTTTCACTGATGCTTTTGTTTACAATACCCTTGTCTCCGCTGTTTTTCATTTTGTATCTGCTGTGCGGCTTAAGCGATATTCTGGATGGCTACATTGCCAGAAGGACCAACAGTAAAAGCACTCTGGGAGCCACTCTTGACAGCCTTTCGGATGCGATATTCATTGGAGTTTCCTTAATTGTGTTTATTCCTCTGTTCCAATGGCCGCTATGGCTTTTGGTATGGATTGGAGGAATAGCTTTAATCCGCTTTCTCTCTCTTTTAATC
>JAEXPO010000143.1 GCA_023446675.1 Bacillota bacterium
GGATAATGAAGCGACTAAGTTCATAATAGAGGCTATGAGCTGTTTTTACGTCCACACTGCCCCGGCTGCTGCAAATATAGGCTTTGTAGCGATAGGGAGAAGCGTTTTGTATTTCCATAATCATGCATGATTCTCCTAGGCAATCTGTCAATAAGTTAATCATGTATTTTAGTACATACTCTAGTCTATGATACTACAAACTTATATTCCACTACAAGAATTTTTGCGTATTTAGTCATTTGCAAGTGAATTTCATACAGTTAAAAGTTTATTTTTACTTTAAATCCGACAGAATTGATTAATTAAGTTTGGTCTGATATGATTGTGTCAAATAGGAATAATTTCTGATATCTTGAGATTATCTCGTGAAGATGCCTAATATTAAGAAAAAGAGTATGCCAATACAACGTGGAGTATTATGGAAAAAACACATATTGCTGAAATACAGAATGAATATGCGCGTATCGATAAAAATTGGCTGAACCTGCATTACAAAACCACTGTCGCGCTGGTATTGCTGTCTGTTTTTGTAGAATGCTTTCTAGGCTGGTTTATTGTACACTCCGACGAACTCAATACAACCCCCTTTATCTTTACAATTAAGTTCATTATTGTCCCTGCTTTTCTGAATCTTGCATGTGTTTACATTGACTATCGGGTTATGCGCTCAGAAAAACTGCCTCAGGAAAAGAAAATTTATGTTGTATCGCTTCTCTTTGTTGTAATATGCTTTGTTCTTTTTACCGTACATATTTATTTTACAAACCTGTATTTCATTTTTGCCATTCCCATTATCCTGACTACCATTTACGCCAATTACAGGCTTACCATCATCACCTCCGCTATGAGCACCGCCGCAGTTATTCTTTCAGAGGTTTTTATTAAGTGGGATATCGATAAGGTCAGTATACTTGATAATACCCTGAGACGGGTGGATTTCTTTATTGCTTTATTTATACTCGCAGCCTTTTCTGCTGTTTGCATGGTTGTTATACGCTTTGAGAAGGAAAAAAACACGGCAAGCATTCAAAAGGAAATGGAGAGGCACCAGCTGCAGGAAAAGCTTCATATTGATGAATTAACCGGCATTTATAACAGGAAAGCCCTCCATAACGCCGTTAAGGACATGGAGGAGGACGAATCTGAGACAAGCTATATTTTTGTCATGCTGGATATCGATAATTTTAAAATGCTTAACGATAATCTGGGGCATATTTTTGGAGACCGCTGCCTCATTGAGCTGGGCAAAATTATGAAAACCAATTGCCTGGAGGCAATTCCTTTTCGTTACGGCGGGGATGAATTTTGCATATTGTTTAAAAACAAGACGGTGGATGAGGCTGTTGGCGTCTGTGAAGAAATTCAAAAGGCCTTTCATCAGGTTTCCGTTGGAAAGAAATCGGGCATAGCCCTTACAGCCAGCTTTGGTGTTTCCACCTATAAGAGGGGAATGGATTCGGCAAAGCTTATTGTCAACACGGATAAAGCCCTTTATGAGGCTAAAACTGTCAAAAATACCATTCGTGTTTTCCAGCCGGAAGGAATTTTAGATAAGATCAGCAGACATGGCTTTGACTAAAAAGGTACTTTTAAAGGGACAGGCAAACAGATGTCAGGCTTATGATGTTTCACCCCTGGGCTCAAAGACTGTAAAGTGGGTATATTTATTGATGTAAGCAGCTTAAAAGTGCTATCATAGCAAAATGACGGCTTATGGATAAGACAGAGTGAAAAATGCATATTCGAGCTGCATTCAGTATGCATTTAAGAGGCATGGAGGATAAATGGTACAAACGGTATTGGTAACAGGCGGTTCACGGGGGATAGGAAGTGAAATTGTACGTCTTTTTGCATTAAAAGGCTACAAGGTAGGGTTTACCTATCTAAATTCCGGGCTGGAAGCCCGAAGGCTGGAGGAAAGCCTTCGCGGCAGAGGCTTGGCCGTTACCGCCTACAAGGCCGATGTGTCCGTTCGAGAAGAAGTAAATGCCATTGTTGGTTCGTTTGAAGCGGAGAACGGAAAAACGGATATTCTTGTCAATAATGCGGGAATAGCAGCTCAAAAGCTCTTTACGGATATTTTGGAAGAGGATTGGGACAGAATGATGGCCGTTAATGTAAAAAGCCTTTTTAATTGCTGTCAGGCTGTCATTCCGGGAATGATCCGAAAAAAAAACGGAAAAGTGGTTAATATATCCTCTATATGGGGAATTACCGGCGCTTCCTGTGAGGTGCATTATTCCACAGCCAAGGCGGCAGTTATCGGTTTTACAAAGGCTCTTGCCAAAGAGCTTGGCCCTTCGGGGATCCAGGTTAATTGTGTGGCTCCGGGTGTTATTGAGACGGACATGCTGAGTCAGCTGTCCACGGAGGATAAAAAAAGCCTGGCGGAGGAAACTCCCCTGATGCGCCTGGGAACTGTGACGGACGTAGCTGAAAGTGTTTTTTTTCTCGCTTCGCCCAGGGCGGATTTTATTACGGGCCAGGTTCTGAGCCCCAACGGAGGCTTTTGCATTTAATAAAGTCCTGAGGGATTTAAGCACTAAGGAGGACTTTTTTGAAGCCGATATCTGAAAAAAGAAATGAAACAAGCGGGAAAAACAATAAGAACAGGCTGTTTAAGCTGTTTACGCTGATAGAGGCAGTATGCCTGCTTTTTATTGGCCTCTCCCTTTTTCTTAATCTCATTACCCGATCATGGGCTCTTATAGCCGGGTATTTTACGGTGCTGGCCGGATGCTTTGCTTTAACCTATGGTTTACGAAAAGTGCTTTTTGAGAAGGGCAGCCTTTTAATAAGAATCGTATATTTCACTGCACTGACCTTTCTAGTAAGACTGCCTATCTGCGTGTTTTTAAACCTCACGCCGCAAGGCGATTATGGCGGATTTTTATCCATCGCCCATATGCTGCATACCGGGCAGGAGATGGATATGTTCTATTTTGGAATCTTTCCTCATTCCATCAATTTTCCCGCTTTTCTGGCTTTTCTATATCAATTTCTGGGTGAGCATACCTGGGTGCCCAGAGCTGTCAACCTGGTACTGGGATCGATGGAAGCAGGCTTTGCTGCCGGAATTATGGAAATGTGCGCGGGCAGAAAGGCCGGTGCGGCTTCAGGCATCCTCGTGGCTCTAAATCCCTCTATTCTGGTATTCACCCTTCTTCCCGGAGGAGAATACGTTTACTCAGCTTTGCTTACCGGAGCCTTTTTCTTCTTTACCTTAAGCCTGCGTGAGCAAGGCTGCAAACGGTATCTTTACCTGGGGGCGGCAGGTGTCTTTTGTGCGGCTGGCAATTATTTCAGACCAACCGGTATCCTTTTTGTACTGGCCATTCTTCTTTATTTTTTCCTGTTTTCAAAGGCCCGTTTAAAGCAAAGGCTGGGTAGCGCGGCGGTGCTGATGGCTGTCTTTCTGGCCGGCAGCACCGCTCTGGGGCTTGTAACCACTTCTGTCAGCGGTTATGAAAAGCCCTCCTCAAGCTACGGCTGGAATTTGTATGTGGGAGGCAATTATGAAAGCGCAGGCTCATGGAGCAGTGAGGATGCCCAGGCCTTTGAAGAGGCAAAAACACAGTATGCCACACCCTCCCTGTTCCAGTCCCATTTTGCTGAGCTTGGCCTGGAACGCTACCGGGAGATGGGCCTTCGCATTCCGGAGCATTTTAAAAACAAGCTTGCGCTTTGGAATAAGGAAGCGTTTACGGCAGGGGTCATTACGGGCTGGCAGTCGGTGTATACCCGTTTTCAGTCGTCAGATTTGTATGAAGCCTATACCGATTTGATTACACGCTTTAATGGGGTTGTGCTTTTTGGGGCTCTTCTGGCCATGGTGGGACTTTCCATTTTCGGTAAGAAAGAGGGGGCCCTGAGGGCTATGTCGGTTTATATGCTTGGGGCTATGGTGGCCTTTATGTTTTTAGAGTTTGCCGGAAGGTATAAGGGGGCTTTTTACAGTACCCTCACCATGCTTTCGGTTTATGGCTATATGAAGGCCCGGATCCTTTTGAAGAAATGGAAACAGGGTGTGGTCATCCCATCGTTTTTTTGGTATCATTAGGATCGATTGAAGGTTTTACAGGAATAGCCATACAGGCGTTTGCTTTAAATACAAACCTAGGAGTTGTGCATGTTTTTCAAGAAAAGGATCGAGCTGGACAGGGATAGGATACCTGCCCATATTGCTATTATTATGGACGGAAACGGCCGCTGGGCCAAGCAAAGAGGCCTGTCGCGGAGCATGGGTCACCGGGAGGGCTCCCGTACGCTCCGTAAGGTGGTTGAGGCTTGCTACCATTTGGGCGTAAAATATCTGACTGCCTATTGCTTTTCCACTGAAAACTGGTCCAGGCCTTCTGAGGAAGTGGATCAGCTCATGAAGCTTCTTCTTGAGTATTTGAAAAACGCGGAGGAAGAGCTTAAGGACAAAAAGGTCCGCATCCGGGTGATCGGAGACAGAAGCCGCCTTTCGCCGGAAATGCAGAAGCAGATCCGGCAAACGGAGCAAAATACCGCCCATGTGGAGGGGTTGGAATTTGTAATCGCATTGAACTACGGCGGCCGCCTGGAGGGGGTAAGCGCTATTCGAAGCATCAGCGAGAAAAACGCGGCAGGGGAGCTTTCGGTGATTGATGAAAAAACCGTTTCCCAGCATTTATATACTCATGACATTCCCGATCCGGATCTTCTCATTCGTACCAGCGGTGAAATGCGGTTGAGCAATTTTTTAATCTGGCAGTGCTCCTACTCGGAATTTTACTTTACGGATGTGTTGTGGCCGGACTTTAGCGAAAAGCATTTAAGGGATGCCATTTTGGCCTATCAAAAAAGACAGAGGCGATTTGGGGGGATATGAAATGAGGGTACGTATCCTGAGCGGTTTTGTTGTGGCATTAATATTTGCCGTAGTGGTTTTTTCACCGCCCTTCGCCATGGCGATTCTGGTTTTGTTTGCGACCATAACCGGCTTGTATGAATTTGGACGGGCTCTTCGGCAAAAGGATATTCATATTGATTTGTATCTGGCCTATGCCGGGGCTTTGCTGCTTGTGCTGGGAGCTTATTCCTCCGGCTCGTCGGATCCTCTTTTTCAAAATTTGTCGGACAAGACCTGGGTTTTTATTTCATACTTTTTCAAGACCTTTCTCATTGCAGGCCTGTTGTATTTATTTACGAAGTTTATATTTGGAAAAGGCAAGCCCGGAACGCGTATGGAGGATATTTCCCATACTCTCCTCAGCATAGCCTATATTCCGCTTCTTTTAAGCTTCGCCGTATTAACCCGGGTATTGGACAGGGGCCTGGAATACACCTGGTTTATTATCATCGGGTCTTCTGTTACCGATGTCTTTGCCTATTTTGTAGGTGTTAGATTCGGAAAGCATAAGATCGTACCTGACATCAGCCCGAAAAAAACCGTAGAGGGCTCTATTGGCGGCATGCTGGGCTGCATGCTGGTTATGGTGGCTTACGGTATCCTTTTTGTTAACAGGATGCCGGGAGAGCCCATTCACTGGCTTCATTTTGCGGCCATCGGCCTTTTGTGCGGCATCGTTTCCCAGCTTGGAGACTGGACGGCTTCAGCCTTTAAGCGCATAACGGGTATTAAGGATTTTGGCAGACTAATTCCAGGACACGGAGGTATAATGGACAGGGTAGACAGCTTCCTTTTTGTTGCGCCTACCGTGTATATTTATATTGAGTTGTTCTTAAGATAGTAAAAGATTGACTTTTAATGATATAGTCCGGAAAGGTTATTTTATATGACAAATGCTTTGTCTGTTTTGGGTTCCACCGGTTCCATCGGTGTACAGGCCCTGGAGGTTTGTGAAAACCTCAATATAAGGGTGGCGGCTCTGGCCGCCGGTTCCAATATTGATCTTCTTGAAAAACAGATTCGTCGGTTTAAACCGGCATTAGCCGCAGTCTTTGATGAAAACGGAGCAAAAGCTTTAAGGGAAAGGGTTGCCGATTTGCCTACAGAAATTGTAGGCGGACAGGCAGGCCTTTTAAAGGCTGCTCAAATGGAAGAAGCCGATTCGGTACTCTCCGCCCTTGTTGGAATTGCCGGCCTTCTTCCTACCATGAAGGCCATAAAAGCGGGTAAGCAGCTTGCCCTTGCAAACAAGGAAACCCTTGTAACAGCCGGGTCTCTGGTAATGGATGCGGCAAAGGAAGCCGGAACGGAAATTCTTCCGGTAGACAGTGAGCATGCCGCCATTTTTCAGTGCCTTGCGGGAAACAGGGCAAAGGATGTGGATAGTATTCTTCTTACTGCTTCGGGAGGCCCTTTCAGGGGCTTTACCGCAGAGCAGCTAAAGACGGTTACCCTGGAGCAGGCTCTCAAGCACCCAAACTGGAGCATGGGAAGTAAAATTACCATTGATTCGGCTACCATGATGAACAAGGGCCTGGAGGTCATTGAGGCCATGTGGCTGTTTGAGGTGGAAGCAGCCAATATTGAGGTTGTGATACATAAGGAAAGCATCATTCATTCCATGGTGTCCTACAGGGACGGTTCAATACTGGCCCAGCTGGGAGCGCCCGACATGCGTGTTCCCATCCAGCTTGCCCTCACCTGGCCTGAAAGACGGTCCAATCCCTTTAAAAGGCTGTCCTTTAAGGATACCCGGAGCCTCACCTTCGAGGAGCCGGATCTTACTACCTTCCGCTGCCTGGCTCTGGCCTATGAAGCCGCCGGAATTAAGGGAACCATGCCTGCCGCCATGAACGCGGCCAACGAAATTGCGGTAGCCGGTTTTCTGAAAAAAGAGCTGGCTTTCCACCAAATTCCAGAATTAATTGAAAAGGTAATGCTTTCACATTCAGTGAATAGCAAGCCTGTTCTCGACGATATAATAGATACTGACCGTACAGCAAGAGAGAAAGCCCTTGCCGAATTGAGGAGGATTTGATTTGAGTATACTGGTTGCTTTGCTGGCTTTAAGCTTTTTAATTTTTGTACATGAGCTGGGCCATTTTCTTGTCGCCAAAGCCGTAGGCGTAAAGGTTTTGGAATTTTCAATGTTTATGGGCCCCAAGCTTTTATCCTTTACAAAGGGTGAGACCGCGTATTCCTTAAGGCTTATTCCCATGGGTGGCTTTGTCAAAATGGAAGGCGAGGATGAAAACTCGGAGGATCCCCGTGCCTTTAACCGGCAGCCTGTTTTTAAAAGAGCGCTTATCATACTGGCAGGCCCTGTTATGAACTTTATTACTGCCTTTCTTCTGGCAGGAATTGTTTTATCCTCTGTTGGCTTCTACACCAACCGTGTGACGGAATTCGCCCAGAATTCCGCACTCCAGGCCGCAGGCATGGAGGTAGGGGACAAATTCTTATCCTACGGCGGAAAACGGCTGTTCGATCCGGCGTCGGATTTGAACATACTCCTTTACGGTGAGGACGGAGAGCCCAAGGAAATACGTTACTATGACGAGAGCGAAAAGAAGACGGTTGAGAAGGTCATCACCCCGGGGAGAACTGAAACCCGTTTCCGTCTGGGCTTTACCGCCAGAGTGGTCAACGGCGAGGCTACCAATATTGTGGATGCCATTGAAACCGATTCCCCCATAATGAAGGCAGGGATCAAGATTGGCGATCGTATTGTAGCTATCGACGGAACACCTTTGAACACCACACAGGACATTATTAATTACCTAAATGTCACCCGTACCGACAAAACGGCACCCCTTACCCTTACCGTCGACAGGGGAGGAAAGACCCTTACCTTTGATCAGATTGTTCCCTTTTCCGATTTTCAGTACACTCTGGGTGTAGGCCTTGAGCACAAAATTGGAAATTTTGGAGAAATATTGAATGCCACAGGTAATTATTCTGTTTCTACTATTAGAAATGTCGTTATGACCCTGGGCTGGCTTTTTGAAGGAAAGCTGTCGTTCAAGGAGCTATCCGGCCCTGTAGGCATTATCAATACCGTCGGCAGCGTTGTGGAAACGGAGCAGCCCTTAAGCGAAACCGTCATTAAGCTTTTGTACCTTTGCTCCTTCATCAGCATCAACCTGGGTGTTATGAACCTCATACCTTTTCCTGCTCTGGACGGCAGCATTCTCCTATTGCTTCTTATTGAAAAAATCAGGGGAAAACCCTTGCCCCAGGAGAAAATGGGCTTAATATCCATGATTGGCTTTGTGCTATTGGTTTGTGTTCTTATCGCCACCCTGTTTAACGATATCCCGCGCCTTTCCCTGCGCTGACTTGGTACCTTATTGCTGATAAGCGTCAATAAAAAAGCAAATAATTTCATCGGCGCGGCAGTCTTTGATTTCGAATAGGGCTTAATTGAGTCCTGTTCCCAATCAAAGGCTGCTATCCATTGGATTTCGGGTGAGTTTAGAAAAAACCGGCAGAAAAGGAAGGGTACTAAGGAAATGCAGCAACCTCAAAGAAAGAAAACACGTGAAATAAAAATAGGGGACAGATGGATTGGGGGAGAGCATCCCGTTGCCATACAATCCATGACCAATACCAAAACAGAGGACGTGGAAGCCACTGTTGCACAAATTGAAGCTCTTGCCCGGGCCGGTTGTGAAATCGTCCGGGCGGCAGTGCCCACGGTAGCGGCAGCAGAGGCTCTGGGATCCATTAAGAAGCGTATTTCCCTGCCCCTGGTGGCGGATATTCATTTTGACTACAGACTGGCGCTTAAGGCTATTGAGAACGGTGCGGACAAAATACGCATCAATCCGGGAAACATCGGCGACCGGGACAGGGTCCGCCAGGTGGTTGAAAAGGCCATGGAAAGAAACATACCCATCCGTGTGGGTGTTAACAGCGGATCCCTTGAAAAAAAGCTCCTGGAGAAGTATGGCGGCGTCTGTGCCCAGGCGTTGGTTGAAAGCGTATTGGGCCATGTGGCTCTTCTGGAATCCTATCATTTTGAAAACATGGTGCTTTCCATCAAATCCTCCGATGTGCTTATGTCCATTGAAGCTCACCGGCTGCTGGCGGAAAAGTCCGATTACCCCCTTCATATCGGCATCACTGAATCCGGCACCGTTTACCGGGGCACCATAAAATCGGCGGTGGGCATCGGAGCGCTATTGCTGGACGGCATCGGTGATACGGTGAGGGTTTCCCTCACAGGGGATCCGGTGGAGGAAATTCGGGCGGCAAAAGAAATACTTAAGTCCTGTGGCCGCTTGAATACGGGTGTTACCTTTGTTTCCTGTCCTACCTGCGGCAGAACCGGGTTGGATCTCATCGGTCTTGCCCAGAAGGTGGAGCAGGCGCTGGAGGAGGAAACCCGTCCCATTAAGGTGGCGGTGATGGGGTGTGCTGTCAATGGTCCGGGAGAAGCCAGAGAGGCGGATATCGGTGTTGCCTGCGACGCACACGGCGGTGTGCTCTTTAAAAAGGGCCAGGTCATCCGAAAGGTTGACGAGGCCCATCTCCTGGAAGCTCTTTTGGATGAAATCAAAGCGCTGTAAAGCCGTTCTGCTCCATGAAATGATTCAGCTGAATCAACCAGCCGTACAGCTGTGAACGGGAAGTATAGCGCTTATTGAGATCCGGAGGCTGCCTCAGCATGGCCTCCAGTGTCTTTAAATTCAGCAGATAGTTTATTGGGGACGCCGGATCCATGAGAATATCCGTTAACAGCGTCCGGATATACATTTCATAGTCCGGATCCGGATTATGGGGAAAGGGGCCTTTCTTTCGCTCTAAAATATCCGAGGGAATGAGGCCCCGGAAGGCTTCCCTTAAAAGGCCCCTTTCTACACCGTTAAGACGCTTCATTTCCTGGGGGACATTCCACAGGTACTCAATGAGCCTGTAGTCGCAAAAGGGTGCCCGGGCCTCCAGGCCAAAGGCCATACTCATGCGATCCAGCTTATCCAGCGTACAGGGGAGGTTCCAGTACAAGCTGAACCATTGAGCCTCCATGTCTTTTTTTAGCCTGCTTGAGGTAAATTTGGGATATTCAAGCAAGGCCTCTTCATAGCATTTCTCAATGAATTCATAAGGCTTAACCGCATCAATAAGCTCATTTTTGAACACAGAGATTTTTTCTCCGATATTAACGGACCAGGGCAGCTTTTTTTTGCCCGACGCAAATTTCTCAGTACCTCGGACATTTCCTCCAAAAAGCTCGTCTGAGCAATCTCCCGAAAGCACAATAGGAAATTCCTTTTTAATTTCCCTGCAAAGAAGGAAGAGGGAGCAGTCCTGATCCGGCATGCCGGGGAAGCCCCAGGCCTCTTCCGTTTCAAGGAGGGCACCGGCCAGGTCGTAAGGAGATAAAATGATATAATGATGCCGTGTTCCGGCCTTGCGGCACATCCAGCGGATCCAGGGGGTATCCGTGTCGCCTGCGGGACTTTGCCTGTGAAAATATCGGCTGTTCTTTTCAAAATCCACGGACCAGGTGTTGTAAAGATTGGGGTAGAGCCTGGCGTTGGCGCTTTGAGTGGCAATGGCCGTAAGTATACTGGAATAGAGTCCTCCTGATAAAAGACCGCACAAAGGGCTGCCGGACTGAATGCGAAGCCTTGCCGCGTCATTTACAAGATTCCGTACGGATTCAAGCGTTTGTCCCAGGTTTTCACCATGCTCCTTTTCCTCAATATGCCAGTAGCGCACGGCCTTCATGTCCTCCGGCCCATAACGGACAAAATAGCCGGGTCTTACCTGGTGTATCCCTTTGACAGGGGTGCTGCCGGGAGAATAGCGGGGACTTAAGCAAATAAGCTCGGACATCCCCTCCAGCCCCAGGGAGCTTCGGAACTGGGGATGCTCGGTGATACCCTGGAACGTGGATGAAAAAAGGAGGGAGGAGGCGCTCATGGCATAGTACAAGGGCTTGGCCCCTAATTGATCCCGTACCAGGTAAAGGATTTTGCTGTCAGGAATGAAAAGGGCAAAAGCAAACATGCCGTTGAGTTTCGGGAAAAGCGCCTCGCCCCATAGGTTAAAGCCCCAAAGCAGAAGCTCACCGCAGGTCCCTTCCTCAAAGCAGGCTCCCATGCCTTCAAGCTCGCTTCTTAATTCCTTGTAATTGTAGATATATCCGTTAAGGGTGACGACATAGCTC
>JAEXPO010000376.1 GCA_023446675.1 Bacillota bacterium
GGGCTTGGTGGTTTCCGGCGAAACAATATTCATGTTAGGCTTAGTGGATTGGGGAGAAACAACGTTCATGTTGGGCTTGGTGGCTTCCGGAGAAACAATATTCATGTTAGGCTTAGTGGACTCCGGCAATACAATATTGGGTTTGGTGGCCTGGGGCATAACATTCTCCGGCTTGGTTGTCTGAGGAGAAACGACCTGAGGCTTAGCCTGATTAAAAATCTGATTTACGTTTTGGAGTAAATTTTGACTCACATTGGCGTTTTCCGGCTTTTTGCCTTCCGGCTTAACCCAATTGAGATTAGCGTTTTCAGGCATGACAGTTTCAGGCTTGCCCCAATTCATATAGGGATTCTCCTGCTTGTTTGAAGAAGGTTTCAGACTGTTTGGATTCATATTATCCATCTTCATCATATCCTGTTTGAAATTATCCAGCATAAGGGTACCTCCATGCTTGTTTCTGCTATAGTGTATGTACAAGCGTTTAAAAGTGTGAGGATTAGGCATGAAATTGCCCTCTCGCGGGTAAATTTGATATAGTTTGCCACTATGTGTGACATCCTATATAATGATTGATGAGGCAGCATGGAAAATGAAGGAATCCTTGAATCCTGCTGCTCCTTTCAACTTGCAGACAGTGTTGTGCTTTTAAAGGAGAGATAGAAAATGGAACCTAAAATTATTGTAAACATCGAAGAAAAAGAAATTGCTGTCACTCCCGGAATAAGCCTTGAAGCCCTTTTAAGCCTTGCCGGGACAAACAAGACTTTTGTTGTGGCTGCCAGGGTAGATAATGAAATAAAGGAATTAACCTATGAAATATCAGAACCCTGCCGCGTTGTCTTTGTTGACTTGAAAAGTGATGACGGCATCCGCATATATCAAAGAAGTCTAAAATTTTTACTTATAAAGGCTGTTCATGATCTTTTTCCGGGAGAAGATATCCAAATACGCCACTCTGTCAGAAAGGGTATTTTCTTTGAGCTGTTAAACCATAAGGTGACCGCGGATGAAGCCCTCAAGATAAAAAAAAGGATGGAGGAGCTTGCTGCAATTAACCTGCCCTTTAAAAAGTCCGTTGTTTCCATCAATGAGGCCAGAGAGATTTTCTTAAAAAGCGGGCGTGAAGACAGGTACAGGGCTATTGAATACAGGGAGAAGGAGTATGTAACCCTTTACGTTCTTGACGATATGGAGGATTACTTTTACGGCTATATGGTGCCGTCCACCGGGTATCTGAAGCTTTTCGGCCTGGAGGCGGAGCATGACGGACTGGTGCTGATGACTCCAAAAAGAGAGCATCCGAACAGGCTTTCCGATTTGTCCATTCCCCAAAAGCTTTTTACGGTATTTAATGAATACAGCAACTGGATGCGCATTTTGGGTGTGGATGATGTAGGCAAGCTTAACACCATCGTCGAGGAAAACAGGCTTAAAGAGTTTATTCTTATCTCAGAGGCTCTCCATGAAAAGAAGATTGCCAGCTTTGCGGACAGGATAAAGCAGGATCCGTCAAAGAAAGTGATTTTGATAGCCGGGCCTTCCTCGTCGGGGAAAACCACCTTTGCTCAGAGGCTTTCCATACAGCTTCGTGTAAACGGACTGGTTCCGGTAAACATTTCTGTGGACGATTATTTTGTGGATAAGACCCAAACACCTCTGGACGAGGAGGGAAAGCCCGATTATGAAGCCCTCCATACGGTGGACCTGGGCCTTCTGAATCACAACCTGAACCGGCTCATTCGGGGTGAAGAGGTGGAGGTGCCTTCCTATAACTTTCAGACCGGCATGAGGGAATATACCGGCCGTAAAATGCGTCTGCATGAAGACGATGTGCTCGTTGTAGAGGGAATCCATGCCCTGAATCCCAATATGACCTGGGAGGTGCCGGAGGAAAGTAAATTTAAAATTTATATCAGCGCCATTACCTCCATGCGTATTGATCGTCACAACCGTATTCCTACTACGGATTTAAGGCTTCTTCGACGTATGGTGAGAGATAACCGCACCCGGGGGATTACTGCCCCCCGTACACTGGAGCTCTGGCCCTCGGTGAGAAGAGGCGAGGAGAGGAATATCTTTCCCTATCAGGAGGAAGCGGACGTTATGTTTAACTCCTCCCTGATCTATGAGCTGGTTATGCTAAAGCCTCTGGCTCTGCCTCTGCTTCAGGCTATCGACAGAGAATTGCCCCAGTATTCTGAGGCTAGACGTCTCATTGAGTTCTTAGGCTATTTTGTAACCGCCTCTTCGGAGCTTGTTCCTCAGAACTCCATATTAAGGGAATTTTTAGGAGATTCGGTTTTTCATTAATCAGGAATGGAAAATACGTACCAGGTTTGCAGTTTAAAAGTAAAGCATTATAGAAGCATAAAGATGAAAACAGGAAGGAAACAGAATTTTGAGTAATACATCAAAGCCCGTTGAAAGCTCCGGGAAAAAACTAAAACTATTTGCTACTGCGGCCTTTGGGGTTGAATCGGTAGTGGCCAGGGAACTGAATTACCTGGGATATGAAGATGCATCCACTGACAACGGCAAAATCTTTTTTACAGGAGATTTTGAGGCTGTCTGCCGGACTAATTTATGGCTCCGTTCCGCTGCCAGGGTTTACATTCTCATTGGGGAATTTGAGGCTACTACCTTTAACGATTTGTTTGAGCAGGTTAAAGCTCTTCCCTGGGAGCAATGGCTTCCAAAGGACGCCGAATTTCCCGTAACAGGAAATTGCGTGAAATCCACCCTCATGAGTATATCCGACTGTCAGTCCATCATTAAAAAAGCGGTGGTGGAAAAACTGAAAAGTGTTTATGGCCTTCAAACTTTCCCTGAAACAGGCGCCCGTCATCATATTGAATTCAGTATTCAGAAGGACAGGGTCACTATTGCTCTGGATACCTCCGGTGCGGGACTTCATAAAAGGGGTTATCGAAGCCTGAGCCATTCGGCACCTATTAAGGAAACGCTGGCAGCCGCACTCCTCCTTATCAGCCGCTGGTCTCCGGGAAAATTCCTCATTGATCCCTTCTGCGGATCCGGGACCATCCCGGTGGAAGCCGCGCTCATTGCCATGAACAAGGCTCCAGGTCTGGACAGGGATTTTGATTCTCAGGAATGGCCCGTTATACCCAGAGAAATCTGGTACAAGGCCCTTAATGAGGCCAGGGCAGCCATTCGGGCTCCGGAGGACATAAAAATCCAAGGCTATGACAGCGATCCCAATGCTATCAGTATGGCACAATACCATGCTCGGCAGGCCGGTGTGGAAAAAGTCCTTCATCTTCAGACCAGGGATGTCCGGGAGCTTTCCTCCAAGGAAAAATACGGCTTTGTTGTAACGAACCCGCCTTATGGTGAGCGTATAGGG
>JAEXPO010000385.1 GCA_023446675.1 Bacillota bacterium
TGGCTGTCCAGCTCGCAGTAGTTGGCATTGGAGCAAAAAGAGCGGTAAATATCCCTGCCCTTTTGAGTGTTGCTGGGGAGCTTTTGCAGTTTGGCAACAAACTTTTCCCATTCCTGCATGGGGTAGATGCATAAACTTTTGTTTTCAACACCCCGGGTGAGGATGAAGGAAACTCCCAGATCATTCCGGAATGCAGCAGGTACAAACACACGTCCTTTAGGATCCAGCGTGTTCGTGTACTTGCCAATCAGCATTCCGTTCACCTCCACCACTTTGCTCCACTTTCCACCACTTAAGTTGTATTCTACTCTATCCTCCCCACACCGTCAACCCCTTCCCCCACCGGAATAAAGGGTAAAAAAAGAGAATGCACCTTCATTTGCATCCTCTTTTTGGAATTAAATCGTTATAAAAATACAATATCTTGTAGTCCGGATTTCCAACGTCTACAAAATAACCGACAACTTAATAATTTGTTAATTTTTTGAAAATCTTGTTCCGCGATCTGTAATACAATTGTAATAATTTCAGGCTTCAAACATAGGTTTTGTCCGTCGCATGGAGATACTTTGAATAATACCGATGGCAACGTAATTAATGACAATAGACGATCCGCCGTAGCTTATGAAGGGAAGGGGAATACCTGTTACAGGGAACATACGCAGGTTCATCCCGATGTTTTCGGCAAAGTGGAAGAGAAACATAGCCATGAAGCCGATAACCACATAAGCACCGTATCTGTCCTTGGCAAAGTGGGAAATATAGAGGCACCTTAAAAGGAGCATTAAAAAGAGCAGGACCACCACCGTTCCGCCCACAAACCCCCAGGATTCCCCAATAATTGCAAAGATGGAGTCGGTTTCCGCTTCCGGCACAAAGGCGGAGGCTTTTCTGGCTGCCTCATCCACACCAAAAAGCATACCTGAGCCGATATACAAGGTAGCCCGGTCAATATGGTATGCCGACGTGGTGGAGTATGCGGCAGGATTGATAAAGGATAAAATACGGTTTATCTGAAAAGGCTGTAAAACCTTCTCAAGCACGCTGAACCAGAGTATGGGAAGGGCTACGATTAAAGTGGCAAAGCCGATGACCAGCACCCTGTAGCGGATTCCAAAGACAAAAATCATGAGCGCCAGCATGAAAAGGTAAACCACAGCGGTACCAAAATCCGGCTGAAGCAGAATCAGTCCCACAAGGGACCCTGCGGCCACTATCAGAAAAAGATAATTAATCGCCTTGCCGCCGTTTTTTATTTTTTCAAAGAATACGGCAGTTACAATGACAAGCGTTATCTTTCCCAGCTCCGAGGGCTGGAAGGACATCGGTCCCAAATCGATCCAGCCGTTGGTGCCCACCTCTTCCCTGCCCACGCCGATGACGAGCACCGCGATGAGCAGGATCACCGTCCCACCGTAAGCCGGAACGCTTAAAACCCTTAAGTCCTTGTAGTCAATGATCATCATAATCACCATGGCAATGATGCCGATGACGGACGCCATAAGCTGCTTTGTAAAAAGCCTTGGCTCATTCATTTGAACCGTAAAAATCCGAAGCGCCATAAGCCCAACCGTATTAAGCATGAATACAACCATAAGCAAAAACCAGTCCACGCTTTTAATAAGGGAAGGCCCTTTGTTTTTTTCAATCGTTACCATAGCTGTCAGCTCCGTTCTGTGGTGTCGGGCATATCCTGAGGTGCTCCCTCAGCCTCCGGAGCAGGATTGTTTCCACTCTCGAATGAAACCAGAGACTCATTCAAAGGCTCGGAAACGTCGGTTTCTCCCTCAATGTCACATTGAGCTTCCTCCTCAATGTGAACCGGTGTTTCCTCCTCGATGGGAAGCTGTGTTCCCTCCTCGATGGCAAGCTCCGTTTCCTCCTCGATGGCAAGCTCCGTTTCCTCCTCCGGGTTTTGATTATCCGGAACATCGGCGGCAGAAATCTCAGGCTCCCCCCTCAGCTCCTTTAATACATCAGAATAGGCGCTTTGACCCGAGCCTTCACCATAGCCTTCGGCAGAAGAATCCCCCTCTTGTTTCAGAACTTCCTCTTCCAATACCACTGTTCTGCTTTTTTTTGCAGAGAAAACATAAAAGGCCAGTGCACCTGCAAACACAAGAACGGAGACCAGCTGGTTATAGCGAATATCTCCCGTGCCGAATACATCGGTACGCAAAAACTCCAATAAGAAGCGGATAAAGGTGTACTGCATAAGGTAAATGGCCAGCACCCCACCCTTTACCTTGCTTCGTTTTCTTAACCACAGAAGAAAAACAAACGCCAGCACATTCCAAAGGGCTTCATAAAGAAACGTTGGATGTACAGGCAAGTCCGGGTTCACCCCAGGGTTGGGATAGGCTTTGATGAGGCTGCCGGTCATGCCCCAGGGCAATTCCGTATTGGGCCCGTAAAGCTCCTGGTTGGTAAAGTTTCCGAATCGGCCGATGGCCTGGGCCAAAGGCAGATAGACAATGGCAAAATCACACCATTTAAGCATATCCACCTTTTTTATCCGGGCATAGATAAAAACCGACAGCACCGCACCAATAAGGGCCCCAAAAATGGCAAGGCCTCCCTCCCAGATCCGGAAAATTCCCAGAAGATCATTCTTAAAGGAATCCCAGGTAAACACGACAAAAAATAGCCTTGCAAACACAATGGAAACAGGCAGAGCAATGAGGAACATATCAATTAAGTCGTCCTCCTTGAGGCCAAACTGTGCGCTTTGCTTCATGGCCAGAACCAGAGCCACCATAATGGCAAAGGCAATAATAACCCCATACCAATGAATTATTATGCCATTGCCAATAGGAATGGTAAAGGTAGGATCAATATTCAAGTGGATTCCCAGCTTGGGAAATTCAATATACTGTGTGGCTGCACCTACGGTTAAGACCCCCATTTTCAAAACCTCCAATACTACAAACTTTATCTTACTTAAATCTTCTCTTTTACTTTAGTGTTCTCTCTTATTTTAGTCTTTTCTCTTACTTTAGTCTTTTCTCTTAATTAAAATTTCTCTGTTTATTCTTAAGGATGAACAACCGATAGTACGGCTGTTTTTCCAAGGACCTCCTTTGCAAGGCCCTTTAAATAATTTCTGTCAATTTCCTCGTATACCTTATTCAAGTCAAAATAATTGCCCTCAATAAAGTAAGCGTCCATGATATCTCTGGCAATACCGTCCGGGGAATTAAGAGTTCTTACGAATCTTCCCTGAAGGGCTTTTTGAATGCGTACAAAATCCTCTTCCTCCATACCCTTTTCAATAAGCTCCTTCATGGCCTTGTCAATTCGTTCAGCCGCTTTTTTAGGCTCAGGAGACTGTCCGGCGCAGGCGATATAGCCAAAGCTTTTGTCAAGGCTGACCTCGTAACGGAAGGTATCGTTTATGAGCCCTTCGTCATAGAGCTGCCCATAAAGATCCGAGCTTTTTCCCATAACATAATCCATGAGTATTCCCAAGCCCGTGCGCCTTTTCTGCAGCTCATAGCCGGTGACCCTCACCGAATCCTTAATTCCCATACTGAAAAGGGGCATGGAAACAGGCAGTCTTTGTTCCTTATAGGTTTTGGCCGGTTCCTCCGGTTCTTCGGGATACCTTTTTTCCACCTTTGCCCCGTCCTTGAAGAAAATGTTTTTATCAACAATACGGAACACCTGATCCGGATCCAAATCCCCAACCACCAGGACCATCATGTTGGAGGGGGTGTAGAAGGTATTGTAGCAATCGTACAAAAGCTCCTTTGTAATTTGTGCCACGCTTTCCACGCTGCCCGCGATGTCCAGCTTCACCGGATGGCTCACATAGAGGCAATCCAGCATATTAAAGAAAACACGCCAATCCGGATTGTCCTGGTACATCCTTATTTCCTGATTAATAATTCCCTTTTCCTTCTCCACATTCTCATCCGTTAGCCAGGGCTTTTGCACATAGTCCAGAAGCATGGCAAAATTCTCGTCAAAGCGTTCGGTGCAGGAAAAATAGTAAACCGTCTGACTGAAGGCAGTGAAGGCATTTGGTGAAGAGCCCATTCTGGAAAAGCGTTCAAGCATATTGCCGTCTTCCTGTTCAAACAGCTTATGCTCAAGAAAATGAGCAATGCCGTCAGGAACCGAAAGCTCCTTGCCGCTTCCCTGTACCTTGAATTGATTGTTAATGGAGCCGTAATCCGTTGCAAACATCGCTGTTTTTTTATTGTACCCTGCCTTCTTCAAAAAGACCACAGGCAAACCGCTTTCGTGCCGGTATTCATAAAGGGTTTCACCCAGTTGCTCATAAGGTATGGTTTTATAGTTCATGCTTTAAGCCTCCTCCCCGCCTTGGGTCCCGTCAGGATGCAGAAAATAGACGGTATCCAGAGTCACATTCTGACCGGCCCGAACCACATCCGCCACAGATACTTTCTGAAATTTCTCATGAGTGGACTCAAAATCGTCGCCGCTTTTGGAAATATGCTGGCTTAAAAAGAAGTCCACAATAGCCCCCTGGCTGTCCTGCATGGCTTTTATTCCTGTTTCAAGTGCATTGAGTGAGGCTTTCAGCTCTCTTTCCTCAATATTTCCGGTGCGCATAGCCTCCACCTGCTTTAAAATGATGGCTTCGGCCTTTTCCAGGTTCTCAGCCTCAATGCCGCTCATAATGATCATAAGCCCCTTATAGCGTTCCAGCATGGATTGGGCGTAATAGGCCAGGCTTTCCTTTTCCCTTACATTCTGAAAGAGCTTGGAATTCAGGTCGCCGCCCAGTATGCCGTTGTAAACGACCAATGGGAAATAGTCGGGGCTTGAGGGTTCAACGCCGGTGCGAAAGCCAAGACAAAGCTTGCCCTGATTAACATCCATGGGCTCATCCACGCGCCGGATACCGGACACATTTTTCTTAACGCTGGGAATATACAAGGGGTTAATCGTCTTTCTGTCCAAAACGGAAAAACCGTCTATAAACCGCTGCACACTGGCATCATCCACATTTCCCGAAATATACGCATAGGCAGGATAGGTAGAAAGCATTTCTTTATAAAAGCCATAGGTATTTTCAGGCGTGAGCAGCAGTATACCTTCCTCCGAGCCGTCGTCGGATACCTCAAAGGGCTCGCCCTGGCACATTTCCTCCATACAGCGGTCGAGAGAAAAACGCATTTTATCATTGACCCGGCTTCGGATATAATTAATTTGATTATCTCTTTCTTTAGAAAAAAGGTCCTTTTTGAAGCCCCCATTCTCAATAAGGGGCCGGGTAAGCATCCCCATGAACAAATCGCTGCAGGCTTCAAAAAGTTTTTCTCCGCCAAGAGTGTATTTATCGGCAATGTGAGACATATGAAAGCTTAAGATCTGCATTTCGCCCTTTTTATTGACGCCTGCATCCACATCTGCGCCGTAGAGACTTTCCAGCTTTCTTTCAAGCTCTTTAACAGTAGGGAAATCCTTCCAGCCTTTTTTCATTAGAGAAGGAAGCAGTGCATTTCCCGAAGCCCTGGCCTCCTGGAGCTTATCAATAAAAAACAGGTCAACCCGCGTGGTTTTAAACTTATCCGAGGCAATGCGATAAAAACTGATTCCGTTTTTCTCCGCAAGCTTCTCAGCCTTTGTCTTATCGACAGCAGTCACCATGGCGTTTTTCCTCCCTTTTGCACGCATTGGGCTCTCTAATACCCTATTTCCCGGTATTTTTAAAGCCATTATAC
>JAEXPO010000437.1 GCA_023446675.1 Bacillota bacterium
GTCCGGCATACTGGTGTTATTTTGTGTTGCCCGTGGATATGATGAAGGGAGATTGGCATGAACATTTTTCAGGTACGAAAAAAACGCTTGTTTTACACATTTCTCATTTCCTATATTCTGCTTCTGACCATACCGCTTTTCATATATACCGCTTCCTTTGTGAGTACCTCCTACAAGCTACAGGAGGGATTAAATGAGGAATATTTAAAGTCCCTTGTGCAGCTTCAAACCATAGTGGATAAAAAGCTCACTGAAATCGAAAGCCTCAGTGCCATGATAGGCTGGGATCAGCGGATAAGCAAAATCTATAATATGCAGGGAGCCCTTGAGCCAATCCACATATACACCCTACGGGAAATTGTAGAGGATTTTCGCACCCTGAAAGCCTCCAACACCTACATAAAGGACCTTTTTGTCTATTTCAGGAACAATGATTTTATCGTTAATAACGACGGCAAATTCACACCGGATGAATTCTACAGGCTTTATTGCAGCAAAGGGGATTTATCCTACGAGGAATGGTACACCCTTATACGCCAGGTTCATCATACGGCCTACAGCAATAGCGATTTTATGGAGGGCAAGGCGGGCACAAACGCTACCTATTTTCTTCAATCCTTTCCCCTTGCAGTTAAGACCGGCACTCCCCAGGCCACTTTGGTCGTAGCCCTTAATCGGAATGAAATGGATTCCACCTTACAAAGCATGCAATGGATTAAGGAAAGTGCTATTTTGGTCATTAACGAGAAAAATCAGCTGGTCTCTTCCACCGGAAATCTGCCTCTCCCCGATTTTGTGAGTTATGAGAGCCTCGAGGACAGCGAAAACATTTTCTACAAAAAAACAAGCGGGGATAACCTGGTTGTGCTGTTCACCGAATCCCGCATCTGCCCCTGGAAGTATGTTATCGTTATGCCGACAGGCATCTTTTTGAAGAACATGGAACTTCTTAACACCACTATTTTTATCGGCATTTCCTTCTGTTTGCTTTTTGGTGGAGTGACGGCCTTTTATTTCGCCCGGCGCAACACAGCTCCTGTTTCCAAAATGGTCGCTTCCATTTCGGAAAAGCTGGACATGTCGGATAAAAAAATTGCCAACGAGTACGATTTCATCTCCGATACCCTTACCCAGGTTATCGATGAAAAGGCTCAGATTTCCGCACGGTTAAGCCAGCATACCGATATTTTGAGGAATAATTTTCTTATCCGTATGCTCAAGGGTCGTGTGGATATACAAAACATTTCAGATGATTTAGCTCATTTCGGTATTATCTTCCCTCATCCCCATTTTACCGTACTTCTTTTTGATATTGAGGAAAGCGGAAGTATTTTCGACATGAAGCAGGAAAAGGATCGGCTGCTGGCCTTCTTTGTGGTCCGAAATGTCATGGAGGAGCTTTTCAGCTCTTCTGCCGTTTCCTATTACACCGATGCCGACAATGTTCTTTACTGTATTCTCAATACTCCCGTGAGCACGCAGGAGGAGCTTGAAACACAAATTGAGCCGGCACTGGAAACCGGCCGGGCTTTTCTTGAGCGGCACTTCAGTCTGCTCTGCTCCGTAGCCGTAAGCTGCATCTCAAACAATACCTCCGGTATCCATACGGCCTATCAGGAAGCCCTTGAGGCCCAGGATTACCGGATACTTCTGGGCAACAGAAAGGTGCTGTACTACAGCGAAACCAAAGGTGAACCGGCGGACGGCCCCCTGCAGCTTTATCCTCCGGAGAGCCAGCAAAAATTCATGAATTATATAAAAGCGGGAAGCTATAACGAAGCTCTTGCTTTAATGAATAGCATTCTTGAGCAGATTTTTCAGGCCCCGGGCCTTTCTACCGATATGGCAAAATGTCTCATGTTTTCCATAATAAACACTTTGCTCAATGCTATTGCAGAGGTCAGCCACGGCACAAGCACCGGGTTCTGGGACGAACTCAATGCCTTCCAGCGCTTGATGCACTGTGGTACACTTCAGGAAACCAAGGAAGAAATGAACGCTCTTTTAAGTCAGGTGGAAGGTTTTATGACCACGGATACGACAGCTCAGGAGGGGATCAAAAATGAACGGATACATAAGATAAGAAAATACGTGGAACAGCATTACGGGGACGAAAACCTTAGTGTCTCTCATATTTCCCAGGAATTCGCCATGAACCAGTCCTATCTGTCACGGATGTTTAAGGAACAAACCGGCGAAGGCGTATTGGATTTTATCACCCGCGTTCGTCTTGAAAAGGCCCGCAAGCTCCTGCTCACATCCGACCTGAGCATAAAGGATGCGGGCACCCGGACCGGCTTTTATAACAGTAACGCCTTTATCCGTTCCTTTAAAAGGTATTACGGCATCACACCGGGCCAATACAGAGAAATTTACGGCGATAAGCAAAATCCCGGCAACGGCTGAGCCCAAATCACATTTTGATGATGGGTAATAAATTGAAGATCCCTACTTTCTCCAAAGCCTTCATATGAGTCTCTTTCACAAAAATGCCTCTTGCCGGAGGCAATAATTTGACGATGGGAGTAAAAATCTAATAATTTACCGCATCCAAAGGGCGGTGCTATGCTGATTTCATGAGGCGCCTCCATAAACGACAAAAGGAAGGGATGAATAAATTGAAAAATTGCAGATTGAGGATACTCTCCTCGCTTCTGGCATTTGCTATGCTGCCCGGCTTGTTTGCCGGCTGTGGAAACCAACAGGAAACAGGAACTCAGGGGACCACCCCTCCTGCCACTGCCACCAATAGCCCGGACTCCGGTTCAAGCGGCGAGCAAATAACCTTTACCTATTTTGTACAGTTCAGTTCCCCAATCATCCAGACTTTAGCTGAAAATGACGTTTATCAGGAACTTGAAAAAAGAACCAATGTGAAAATTGAATTCATCCACCCTTCCGGGGACGCAGGACAGGCTCTTCAGCTTCTTCTTGCCTCCCAGGACATCCCTGACATTATTGAAGGCGCTGCCAGAAGCTATCCCGGCGGCCCCGACAAAGCCATATCCGACGGCGTCTATTTGCGCCTTAACGAGCTTATTGAGCAATATGCCCCCAATTTTAAAGCCCTGAGGGAAAGCAATCCTGAAATTGCACGTCAAACCATTGCCGACTCAGGCAACATATGGGCTTTTTCCACCATACAGACCATGGACGAGCCGCCTTGGACGGGCCTTCGCATACGCAAGGATTGGCTTGACGAATTGTCTCTGGAAGTCCCCACCACCGTGGATGAGCTTCACACGGTACTTAAAGCCTTCAAGGACATAAAAAATGTTGAAAGTCCCCTCCTGTGGTGGGATAGCTGGATGGATGAATACGGCATCGTCATTGGCGCCTGGGATATCGGCAACTCCTTTTATCAGGTGGACGGACAGGTGCTTTTTGCTCCGCTCCAGCCTGCCTACAGAGACTATATTGAAACCATGCGCACCTGGTACAATGAAGGCCTCCTGGATAAAGAGTTTGCAACCCGCAATGAAGACGGACGCCAGACCCTTATTGCCAACGGCAAGGCCGGTGTGTACATTGATGCAAGCGATCCGGAAGTGAAGAAAAACACTGTAGCCGTTCCCTACGTTACTCTGGAAAAAGGTGCTAAACGCCATTTCAATCTGGTGAATCCCTACAATAAGGGCGGCGATACCGTCATCACCACCGCCTGCAAATATCCGGAGGAAGCGGTTAAATGGTTCGATTACCATTACAGCGACGAAGCCTTCCTGCTTTTCAACTACGGTATCGAAGGAAAGAGCTATACCCTGGTTGACGGCCAGCCCCAGTTTACCGAACTCATGCTGAAAAGCGACAAGGGCTATTCCGCCACCGACCTGGCATGGGTTTACAAGCTTCACGGCGGACCCTACAAAAGAGACTTCATGGCCTTTCCCGGCATGGATCCCAAATTCATCGACGATATGAAGGTTTGGGGCGATTCGGTGGACGGAAGCTATGTTCTCCCCTCCCTTACCCTGAACTCGGAAGAAGGAACGGAAAATTCCGAAATCATGAACGAAATCAATACGTTTATTAAGGAAACAACGCTCAAATTCATTATGGGTATAGAATCCATGGACAAATACGACGCTTTTGTCGAACAGATTAAAAAAATGAATATCCAGCGTGCAGTGGAGATCCAGCAAAACGCCTTTGAGCGTTATAACAGCCGAGACTGATTCAATGGCCGGATACCCCGGGGGCTTCTCCCCCGGGGAGGATCGGGCCAGCTCACAGGGAAAGGTGAAATTATGGCTTCAACGACAGCAGCTCCCGGTATTTCCGCCGGAAAAAAATCTTCTTTCGGAAGCCGGTTGATAAAGGATATTCTGAAAAACAGATACGTGTATCTTCTGGCTCTTCCGGTTATCGCCTATTATGTTATTTTTTGTTATATTCCTATGTACGGTGTTACCCTGGC
>JAEXPO010000030.1 GCA_023446675.1 Bacillota bacterium
ACATTATCGTCAGCCACGAGGACGCGGATTTTGTTACTCACACCAATTTACCTCCCTTTTATTATCTGTGTTAATTATATTGTTTAGTTCCACATTTTACAAGACATGTTTCAATATTACCTGTGCATTCATCCCTAATTGCGGCACGAACCCGGCTTTTGCGGCAAATTTGGTGGGGCCTTCATTAACCGGTTGAGCGGTAGGGAAATATGCCGAATCATGTCTTGGCGAAACCTGTCCTCAAAAAGGGAGGTTAGGTGTATAAAGCTTAATTTACCGTAGTCACCTTAACGGTGCAGGCAGCACTGTTCACTTCAAGAAGGATGGTATTTTCCGCTTCGCTGAAGTTGGGAGAAACATAGGTTTTACTTCCTAATAAGGAAAATTCCTCCTTGCCCGAGCCATCCAGAGTTAGATTGGTAACGGCAGCCGAGGAAACGATTTTCAGGCCGCTGCCATCGGGAACGATTAGGTTAATTTCCACAGCACCGCTGTTGCATGTTATTTTAGCGGTTTTCTGCTTATCACCCACCTTGATTTCAAGATTGGCCGCACCCGTATTCACAACACACCGGCTCAGAGCAAGCTCTGAAAAATCAAGAATCCCGTCGGTAGCCCCCGTATTAACCTCAATATCCCAGGGAATGCTGTTGTTAAGCTGTGCCGTGAACTGCTTGGAGCCGGTGACACTGTTTTTTAACTCCTGTTTATAGGTGAGGGTAGGCGTAAAGCCCTCGCTCAGCTTATACTCGATACCTGAAATTTTTGTATTGACCTTTGCAAAGGAGGTGTCGGTTGCCGAAAGGTCCAAATCCACAGCGCCAAGGTTGATAGCAAGCTTTCCTGACTGATAGGACTCCTTCATCTCAAAGCTTTTCTCCGGCAAAGTTCCCTGTCCTCTGTCCGACTCTCCCGAGCGGTTCAAATAAAAGCCGTAGCCTCCAATGATACAGAAAACAACAACCCATACAACTGCCCGGAGGATGTGGGCGTCCCGGCTTATAAAGAAGCTAATCCCCGCAGCAACAATAAACAGAGGCCATAGCACTGCAAGGGATCCGAACAGGTCAATTTCCACCTTACCTGTGGAACCCAAAATCCACATGATACCGATAAAGATGAGCAATACGCCCCAAAGGGCACCGGATCGTCTCATTTAATTTCCCCTCCTGTTCTGTGACAGAAGATAAATGCCGCCTAAAATCATCAGGCCTGCAAAGACATACCGCCAGTCCAGCCAGTTGAAAAACATCCGTGCCAGGAGGAATATCCCAAAGCCGATAAGGATAAAGCCTACGACAAAGCGGTTATTGCCGCCGTTATTCACAGGGGCGTCCTCTTCCTCGCTATATCCCCCTGAATACTGGGCGTCGGAGGGTACAATGATGACACACAAAATATACAGTAAAATTCCCGGCAGCATTCCGCTTAGCACAATGCCTACCAGAGCAATCAGCCGTACCATGGAGCGATCCATATTGACATAATCGGCAAGGCCTGAGCATACACCGCCAAACACCCTGTCTCCGGTTTTTCTTACAAATCTTCTTTCCATTCGCTTTCACCTCAATTAAAACGTTCCTTCCCCGCCTCCGGTCCGGACCGGATATATCCATTAAGCCGCAAGGAACCTTTTTCTTTGTCTTCGATAGATTTTACGTAAAGCCCTCAGCGAATGTCTGATCCATTTAAAATCCTTCATCCATTATTCGTGCCGAGATTTCCGCAAATACGGGTGCCGCACTGCTGCCGCCGCTTTTTCCGTCCTCAATAAAGACACACATGGCATAGCGGGGTGAATTAACCGGAAAGTACCCGGAAAACCAGGCATGTATAATAGCCCTGTCATCCTCCAGCCACCCTGTTTCCGCGCTTCCTGTTTTTCCGGCGCTGCCCCCGTGCCCTCTAATGTTTGCCAACGAGCCTGTGCCTGATTGGACAGTCATTTGCATCATGCCCTGAAGGCTGGCTGCCGTTTCCTTGGAAATAACACGCTCCCAGGAGCTTTCACCGATGTTTCGTATGCGCTGTCCCTTGTCGTTGACAATTGCTTCCACCAGTGTCAGACGATTTCGTATTCCCCCATTGGCTATGATTGCCGTCATATTGGCCGCCTGAAGGGGTGATACCAAAAGATCCCCCTGGCCGATGGATAAATTGGCTGTTTCTCCGTCAGAGGCCGGTCCCATGGTGTTGGGAAGTCTTCCCAGGGCTTCATCCAGGCCCTGGAGATAAATCCCTGTTTTTGAGCCTAACCCGAATTTATCCGCCATGTCAACCAAATTGTTTCGTCCAACCTTTAAGCCCAACTGTATAAAATAGGCATTGCAGGATTTGGCAAAGCCCTGAGCCATGTTAACGGTGCCATGCCCTCCGGTGAGGTAGCTGGTGCATTTCATGAGCTTATCCCCTAATTGAACATATCCGGGACAATCAAAGGTGGTTTCGGGAGAAATCCCTGATTCAAGGGCTGCCGCAACCGTTATAATCTTAAAAATGGAACCCGGAGTATAAGCTCCCAATGCACGGTTGAACAACGCCTGGGACGGATCGCTTAAATAGTCGTTAACACTGGCAGGGTCAAAATTAGGCCTGGAGGCCATGGCCAGAACCTTTCCCGTTAAGATGTCCACAATAACCACAGCGCCTTCGGTTACCATACGATCCATGGTCTCCTCCACAATTTTCTGCATATGGTAATCGATGGTCAGCATCACATTAAGCCTGGTATCAGCCGTAGTATCATAGACCCGATATCCAAATTGGCTCATAATGGTATTTCCCGCATCGGCTATAACCCCTGCATACAAGCCTCCGCCCCGGGACAGGGAGGTTTGGTAAGCCTTTTCAACCCCTGCCAGGCCTTCCTTCCCCTTCTCTCCCACATAACCCAAAATATGGGCTGCCAGAGTGGTACTGCCGTTTCTTTTTGGAAATTCCACAACACTTATACCTTCAATACCGGAATCCCGAATGGCTTCAGCCTGGTTCTCGCCAACGGGAAGGGTAAAAGGAAGCTGATTTGACTGTACTTTCTTGTTAAGCTCTTCATAGGAAATCTTTAAAAGACTTGCTATCATGCGCTGGAGGCTTTCCTGGCCGGCCAGTGTGACGGGCTGGAGCAAAACGCTGGTTTCATTTTCCCTATTGGTGAGGCGTATGCCGTTGCGATCAAGAATATCGCCTCTTTCGCTGTAAAGCTCCACATTTTTAAAACGCTGAAGCGCCGCAGCTTCCGAATACTGCTCACCTGTAACCTGCTGAATGGTAAAAAGTCTTATCCCGATAAAAACAAACCCCAATACAAACAGCAAGCCTACAAATTTAATACGGCCGGACATTTCCATTCCTCCTCAAAGTTTTTACATAAAAACAAGACATACTTTTTAAAGTATGCCCTTGGATGGTACGGATTTATAACCTGCCGTCGTAATGTTATACAAAGCCTGCTTATCTTAATATATCCCAATAACGCTTGGTTTCCAGAATATCCTCAGTTACCTGCTTTTTAAGGACTTCCACCGTTTCAAAGCGTTTTTCGCCTCTTAGCTTACGGACAAAGCAGACCTCGATCTCCTGTCCGTAAATATCCTCATTATAGTCCAGGAGATGTGTTTCAATGCTGAATACATGGCCTTCCCGAATGGTGGGTGCAATGCCCACATTGGTTATGCCGTTGTGCCAGCGGTTTCCAACCCGGGTTTTTGTGATGTAAACACCATGGGCGGGAACCACCATTTTCTCATGCGCCAGAATATTGGCCGTAGGAAAGCCCAGTGTTCTTCCTATTTTCCTTCCGTCAACCACCTTTCCGCACAGGGAAAAGTACCGGCCAAGGAGTTGAAAGACTCTTTCCATTTTACCCTTTTTTATGTATTCACGTATAAGCGTGCTGCTGACAATCTCTGAATTGACCTTTACGGGGGGGACGACTATGGTTTTAAAACCCCATTGATCGCCGTACTTTTTAAGTAGCTCCGTATCGCCCCTGCCCATATAACCGAAACGGTAGTTGAAGCCCACAACTGCCAGACGGATTTGGAGTCTTTCTACCAGTATGTTCCTTACAAACTCCTCCGGAGAGAGATGGGAAAAGGTCTCGTTGAATTCCTGATAACACAGGGTATCAATATCCATGGCCCCGAGAATGGCCTTTTTTTGCTCATTGGTGGTTATAAGCGGATTATAAAGATTTTTTCTCAGCATATTTCCCGTGTGCTTGTTAAAGGTATACACCACAGGCGACAGCCCGTTCAGGCGGCACTCATTGATAAGTGTACCGATAAGCGCCATATGGCCGATGTGAAGGCCGTCGAAATTCCCCAGCCCCACTCCGGTATGAGCCTCGGAATGATAGTCCGACATATTGGTCACTACCTGGAGATTACTCATTTCTTCCCCCTTGCAGACGGCTTTTCAGCCGATCCACTTGGCAGCTTTTACAGCTGCTCTTTCTCTGTCTTTAATCCATTTATTTCCTATACCTAAAAACCTGCCCTCGTGACTGTAGAGTCTGACCAACTCCGGCTCACCGGTCTTTGGAGGGTTGTCCGGGCTCTCTGTAATAATAACCATACCGTTTGAAAGGCGTTTTTCCCCCAGGGCGTCCACATGAAAGGCCGGCATATGAGCAAGGGCTTTATCCATACTTAAAAAGAGGCTTTCCAGTGTTCCCTCCTCTTTGGCTTTTTCAAGGCTTTGAAGCGTAACCGACTCTTCCAGCCTGAAAGGACCGGAGCGTGTGCGTACAAGGGTCTTCATATGCCCGCCGCAGCCCAGGGCTTCGCCCATATCATGACAAAGGGTGCGAATATAGGTCCCTTTGGAGCACTCCACAAGAAATGTAACCTCCGCCCTTTTGCCATTCTCAGTCTCAAACCGGTGGATACCCTCCGGTATAAGGCTGTAGAAGGTAACCGGCCGGGGTGTACGCTCTACCTCTTCCCCTTTTCGCGCCAGCTCATACAGACGTTTTCCGTTTATGCGCACAGCCGAATGCATGGGAGGAAGCTGCAGCCTTGTTCCGACAAAGCCGGCCATAACCTTAAGTATTTCCTCGTCTCCTGCCTCCGCGTCCATTTCCTTGAGGCGCACACCGGTGGCATCCTGGGTATCCGTAGACTCTCCCAGCAGCATCACGGCACGATAGGCCTTGTCCTTTTCCATAAGGTATTCGATTACCTTTGTCGCCCTGCCCGTACAAACCGGTAAAACGCCTGTGGCATCAGGATCCAGCGTACCTGCATGTCCTACTTTTTTCGTAGCCGTAAGACGTCTTATTTTTGCCACCACATCAAAGGAAGTCATCCCTGCGGGTTTATGAATATTTAAAATGCCGTCCATTCTTATTTAACTCCTCAACCGGTTTTAACCGGCCTTGCAGCTCTCTCCTTTAAATGCTTTGCCGTTTAACGGTCTGTGGCAACCTGGTCCAGATGGGGAAGAATGACACCGGTCAGCTTCTCAATAACATCCTCCAACTCCCCCTCGGCATTAAAGCCCGCAGCACGCTTGTGACCTCCGCCTCCGAAGCTTTCAGCTGCTTTCGCCACGTCAACATATTCGTTGGAACGCAAATTGCCTCTGAAATGGCCTTTGGGATCCTCCCTTAAAAAGGCGCACACCTCCACCCCTTCCAGGCTGCGCCCAATGTTAACCAGTCCTTCAAAATCGCTGCTTTGGGCCTGGCACCGGCCTTCATCCTCATAGGTAATGTACGTAATGGCCAGCTTCCCGTCTGCCAGAAGGCGAAGGGAGTTCATGGTTTGCTTCATCAAGTAAAGCTTTGTATGAGAAATCCTGTCAAAAACATTTTTAACGACCATGATAAAATCAATGCCCAGCTTCACAAGCTCCGCAGCAACCTCAAGGGTTTTAGGAGTGGTATTGGAATAGCGGAAGCCCCCTGTGTCCGTCAGAATGGCCGTGTAAAGACAAAGTGCCATATCCTTGTCCAGAGGCAGCTTAAGAAATTGAGTAATGAGATCGTAGATGATTTCGCCGGTGGCGGATGCCGATGTATCAACCAAAGAATAATGGGCCTCAACCTTGTTGGTGGCATGATGATCAATACTCAGCCGCACCTGGGCCCCATAGAAATAGGGCTGGCGGTTACCCAGACGAACAAGATCCCCATTATCAAGATTAATGGCAGTATGAAAGGTTCTTTCGGGCATTTGACCGATAAGCTCCTGCCCGGGCAGGAAGGCCAGAGTAGAGGATACCTCCTCTTCTAACAGTACGGTTACCTCCTTGCCCAGAGACCTTAATGCAAGTCCCAGGGCAAAGGATGCTCCCAGAGCATCGCCATCGGCATTGATATGGGGCATAATAACTACATTGTCCGCAGCAAGAAGCTGCTGTCCAATGGTTTCAAGCAGATTATCCTTCATTGTTTGCAAACCTGTCCTTATTCTGTGTCAGTTTCCCGGCCGCTTGAGCCGCTGCTTCCCTTATCCGCTTCCTTATCCCCTTCTCCTGGGGATGCCTTATCCGAGGCCACGGCCTCACGGATAAGCTTATTGATATGGATGCCATGCTCAATGGAATCATCCAGCTTAAAGGTGAATTCCGGCGTGTATCGGAGATTTACCCTCTGTCCGATTTCTCGTCTTATAAATCCTGCGGCATGCTTCAAGGCCGCCATGGCCTCCTTTTTGCCGTTTTCATCAGCAAATACGCTGATAAAGGCTGTAGCGTGCCTGAGATCCTTGGTCACCTTCAATGCCGTCACCGAAACAAAGTCGGGAAGGCGTGGGTCCTTTATGCCTGTGCGAATGAGTTCGCTCAGCTCTTTTTTGATTTCTTCCGAAATACGATCAATTCTG
>JAEXPO010000482.1 GCA_023446675.1 Bacillota bacterium
AAGCTATACAGCATAGGGCCCGCCGTAAAAATAGCGAATCCCAGTATGGCCGGTAGCGCAAAAAGATATCCCCATGACTGCTGCGACAGGGATCTTCCTGACTTCAGCCTCGGTCCTGCATGGTTCCCAGTTCCCATATTATGCCTCCTGTTCATGCTTTTTGCGGTGGCAGGTTCCGGTGTTTTTACAAAAAGGACAGGCAAGGCCACAAACCGTCCTTGGAATATGGCCTGCCTCCATCCTTTTTGCGAATAAGCTCAAAACGCTGCCTGAATTTTGTAATTAAGTACTATTTGTCGAACCGGCCTTTGTAGAAGCCGGAGGAATCGATGGTAGCCTGGACCTCCTTCAGGGCTGTGGCGGGATCCGCCTCACCACGGAAGATAGCATCAACTGCAGGATTTACCACATTGCCTATCTTGCTGTATTCGAGAATAAACTGTGTGGGAAGCAAAGTAACATTTTTCTCTATGTTCTTCACAACCACATCCACAAACTCCTCGGGGCGGCTGCCGGTCTGTGCCCAGAAAGCAATTTTCTCGGGATCGGTGTAATATTCCTTGTAAATAGGCTGCCATAGACCGTTCTGATACAAATCGGTAGCTCCCTTTTCCGTATCAAGGCTGTATTTGTAGAATTCAAGTGCTGCATCAGGATATTGGGTGCTGCTGAACATGGCAGTTACACCGGGTGCGCTTATGGTATAAGAGCCTTTGCCCATGTCGGGAAGGAAGGTACATCCTACATTTAATTCTTCCTCGTCATAAGTCAGGAAGGACCAGTTTCCGTCGATAATCATGGCCACCTGTCCTGTGAGCATCAGCTGTGTGGAATCCGGATTGGTAGAAACATCGGTCATAGAGGGAGAAACATGCTCCTTAACAATTAAGCCCTGAAGCTTTGTCATAAGATCGATCATCTCGGGGCTGTCGAAGCTGGTATTGGAATCATCGGCCTTAAGAATGTCCCCGCCCATGCTTTTCAAAAGCGGGTACCAGTTGTTAATGCCAAAGGTCATGCTGAAGCCATAGTGCTTGACGTTAGTGGGATCAAAGCTGGCGCTGTAAGCGTTGTTGCCGTTTCTGTCAACGGTAAGCTGCTTGCAAAGATCCACAAACTCATCCCAGCTGAGAGCCTTATCAAAGGAGGTCGGGGGATAAGCAATTCCCAGTGAATCGAAAATGTCACGGTTATACACAAGCATCAGAGTTTCGTGGGCGGTGGAGAAAAACGCGGTTTTGCCGTTAATCTTCCACTGGTCATTAGGAAGAACGCCGTCCAAAAAGGAGGTGTCGGAACCCAGCGCGTCCTCAACAAAGAGAATCGTTCCGTCCAATGCATAGGGCACGCAGGAGCCGGAGGGCACATAGGCGATGTCCGGAGCGTTCTTGGCGGCAATCATTGAGGAAAGCTTCTGCGCGTACTCATCGGGTACATGCTGAGGTGTCACCTGAATTTTGCCGTTGTTCTCCGTGTTGAAATTGGTAACCATTTTCTCCACTGCGGCTTTTTCCTTTTCATCGCCCCAGAACATAAAGCTGAGCTTGGCGACCTCTCCGGAGCCTGTGGATGTGTTGGATGGGTTGTTGCCGGCATCAGTTGCGCCCTGTCCGCATGCGGCCAGCGAAAGCGCTAACATAGCTGCCATCAATGATGCTGCTAGCTTCTTCATGTTTTTTTCCTCCAAATCTAATATTATAGAAATTTATAATTGTACAGGACAGAGGTACCAGCGTCGGGAGCTTTGGCTGAGGCCATATAATCCTCAATGTCCTTAATACTTCTGGGAATGGATGCAGAAAGGTTCTCACAGCCGTTTTCCGTGACAAGGCAATTGTCCTCCAGGCGAAATCCGATACCCCATTCGCGGCAATAAATACCTATATCCACGCAAAATACCATTCCGGGTGCGATAGCCATTGTATAATCCACCACATCATGGACATCGTAGCCCACATGGTGAGCACCGCCGTGCCAGATGTACCTGCCTGCCTCCCCGAAGTCGCTTAAAAGGCCGATGGCCTTAAGCTGTTCAAAGCAGTAACGGCGTGCCGTTTTATCCACGTCAGCCATGGGCATGCCGGGTTTTATAATGCTGAACATATATTCCGAAGTGTTGTACGCGCAGGTGTAGAGCAAGCGTTGCTTTTCACTGAATTTGCCGTTGACCGGCCAGCCCCGTGAAACGTCGTTGCAAAGACCGTCCCACTGAGCTCCCACATCGTTGAGAATCATGTCCCCGTCCATGGCCTGTCTCATATAGCCGTAATAATGAATACAAAAATTGTTGTCACCGGAAGAAATAATGGATGGAAAGGCAGGTGTAATCACGCGGTTTCGAGTAAGCGCCCTGTCGTATTCCGCTTTCAGCTCGTATTCATAAACACCCGGTCCGGCAAAAGCCATCATGGCCAGGATACCTTCCCGGGTAATTCTCATGGCCCGGCGCATGGCTTCAATCTCACAGGGAGCTTTAATGGTTCTTAACTTGCGTACCAATGGGAAGACGGTATTTATCCCGAGATAGGGGTACAGCATCCGGACCTGCTTGGCAAAGCGTTGATTCTCATCATCGGGTTCATCCGGAGCAAAGCGTTCCAGGTTAAGCCAGACGGTATGAAATCTACCGCTTTCCGCCGCCTTGTGAAAGAGGGCTGGAAAGTCTTCAATATAAGCAATGTTTTCTGCGCCGGAAAGTTCAATCGCCTCTTTGGCCTTAAGCCTGGGGCCATTCCAGGTTTCTTTGTGCTCATCGGGAGGAAGAAGCATGACTGTTTCAGTTACTTCGCCCGCCTCTTTAGCCGCCATGAAAACCAGACTTTCTGCGTAGGAGCCGTCAATACCGGTCAAATAGACAAAATGCCGGTGAGGGAAAAACGGATAGAATGCATCGGCTGACTGGCGGAGCGCTTTCCCTGCGAAAAGCACCAGCAAGGAACCATCAGAAAGGCTTTCATACAGACGAGTCCGGTTTGTTTTATGGAATAATTGTTCCATGATACCACCCCTTCTGCTACGGTGATAAAGCCCCGTCGCTTCATGCCGTTTTATGAAAATTTATTCATTATTATGAATTAAACATATATTATCACCGATAAGAAAAGAAGTCAAACGATTTTCTGAATTTGAGAAAATAAAATATTATTCTGTTCTTTGTTAAAGTTGCACAAGATTTTAGCCATACCTTCAAACTGCGTTAATTAAAGCATTTATAGCGCCTTTGTCAGCTATTTCGCGCTCATGGGTGACAGCGCGCTTTTTAAAACCCCGATACGGTTTTTCTTATTGGCGATTGACATTTCAGAATAATGAAATAAAATAGAAATAGTGTTTCATGAAAATGAATGTCTTTTCATATACTAGTTTATGTAAGAGCAGACAGGCACTGGTGTTTCGGCCTTGAAAAGCCGGAACACCGACACCATTAAAACCTTAATTCATCCTTGCGTTGATTCATTTATTCAAAAGCGTTTTTTTATTTACATTACTTCTTTTTGCCGGGAACATCTCCGGGCAGTTTCCGGTAAGCTATATAATAAAAATGAAAAGGCTTGTCAAAGTAAATAACAAATACAAAGGACACCCGGCAGAAGCCCTCCGCCAAAAAAGGCAAAAGGGTCTGTCAGCAAGGAGGCAACTATGCTGCTTACTGCAAAGCATCTCATTACCGGCGACGGACGGACCGTGCTGAGTAACGCCGCATTGCTTGTAGTGGATGGACGTATTGCTGATTTGGGATTAGTTAACGAGCTTCAGGCCCGTTATCCCAATCAGCCTCTGGAGGATCTGGGAGAGGCAACACTCCTGCCCGGCCTTATCGATATGCACGTCCATCTTGGTTACTATTACAGCCAACCGGATGCGGAAAGCTATGACGACTATCTCATCGCCTGCCATGCTCTGGCTCAGGGCCATGGAGCGCTGAAAACCGGCGTCACTACGGTTCGTGATTTGTCCTCACCCCCAGGGCTTATGCGCCAGCTCAAGAAAGCTGCCGAAAAAAACTATGCCCCTCTGCCCCGCCTGTTCCATAGCGGCGCAGGTATCTGCATGAGCGGAGGACACGGCCACGAGGATGGCGTGGAGGAAGCGGACGGCCCCTGGGCCGTACGTTCAGCCATTCGCCGTCAAAGGCGGGACGGCGCGGACTGGATTAAGATTCTCACCTCCGGACGGGAGGATATTCCCGAGTACACCCAGGAGGAGCTGGACGCCGCGGCCCAGGAATGCCGCCGCAGGCATATTCCCAGCGCGGTCCACGCCGGATTGCAGCCTGCCATTGAAATGTGCATCCGAGCGGGGTTTGATACCCTTGAGCACGGAACCTTTCTAACGGCTGCCCAGGCGTCCCTCATGAAAGAAAAGGGCATTGCCTGGGTACCGACTATGGTGGCTTATACCTATTTATACGAAAGAACCAGGGAAACCGCCTTCGGGCATCCCGGAAACTCCGTGTCGGCACGGGCAGCCAGGGACCGCATTTTCTTCGAAAAAGCCTACCTTTCCTACAAGGAGAATTTCAGGAAATTATACGACACCGGCGTAACCGTACTGGCAGGCAGCGATATGGTGCTCCTCGGGGCGCCGGTCACCCCCATCTCCAGAGAATTGGAGCTTATGGTGGAATACGGAATTACCCCGGTTCAGGCGGTTGCCACGGCAACAAGTGAGCCGGCCCGCGTCCTTGGTATCGGTGACGAAGCCGGCACCCTAAATAAAGGGTTGACGGCGGACATTCTTGCAGTTAAAGGCAATGCCGCGGAGGATATTAAAGCCCTTGAATCGGTCATAAAGGTATGGCAAAACGGCTGTGTGGTTCACCAGGAACCGGATGTAAAACAGCCTTTTTATAAGGAGGAGTTATGAAAGACAAGCTGTTGGCGTATATGGACGCTCATAATATGGATGGCTTTTACATTACCCGGAAGGAAAACGTGCGGTTTATCAGCGGTTACACCGGAGACGACAGCACCCTTCTAATCACAAAATCCGCCTGCTATTTTCTTACCGATCCCCGCTACACCGAGCAGGCGGCGGCGGAATGCCCGGATTTTACAATTGTGAACTGGCGTGAGCTGGCGTTAAAACAGGGGGTAGGGTATGCGGCGGCGCACCTTGCCAAAAAGCACGGCCTGAAAGCGGTGGG
>JAEXPO010000634.1 GCA_023446675.1 Bacillota bacterium
AACCATGATGGGGCTATCCTGTATAAAAAGCTTTGCCTCGCCGCCGGAGCTCACAATATCCGCCAGCTTTAAAAACTGATCGAGCTTGATGTATTCGGTATGAATAGCTATGATCCTGGCTTCCATCTGCTTACTAACCCTTCTTCTTTATTTAAGGCTTTCATTCCTATCAGGCATTTTTAAGGCGTACCGGTACGATCAAATACAAATATTTATCGTGATCCTCCGCTGTAATGACACAGGGGCCAACCGACGAATTAAAGGAAATTTTAATATACTCGTCACTAATAACCTTCAATGCATCAATAAAATACTTGGGATTAAAGCCTACATGTAAATTATTTCCTGAATTTTCGATTCTAATCTCTTCCTTTGAAAGACCTACCTCAGCTGCAGAGGAAATAATCATGGTATCCTCCCCAATACTGAACCGAACAGGAAAACGCCTGTCGTCGCTTGTAATAAGAGAGGCTCTTTCAAGGCTGCTTTCCAGCTCCTTTGTGCTTACCTTAATGACGGTTTCATACTGGGGCGGAATGTAGCTCTTATAGTTCATAAACTCTCCGTCCAGAGTCTTTGATACAATCCGGCACCTTTTAAAATCAAAGAAGATCAGGCTTCCGGATAATGAAACAACAACAGGCTCTTCTGAGGCTTCAAAAATCCTGAGTATTTCGCTCATATTCTTCCCCGGAATAACCACCTTAAAAGAGTTGTTTTCCTTTATCACAGTATTGCTCACGGCCATACGGAAGCTATCCAGAGCTACGATATGTACTTCACCATTTGATACTTCAAACAGAGCGCCGGTAAGGATCTTTCGGTTTTCATCGTTGCCAATGGCAAAAATGGTCTGCTTGATAATATCCCTCAAAGCGGTTTCCTTAATAGTGATCTGCTCCACGTTTTCTGCTTGAGGAGGAAGAGGATAATTTTCAGCAGATAGTCCCTTTACTTCAAAGAGTGAATTCAGGCATTCAATACGAATTCGGTTGCCTTCAAGAGTTTCAATTAAAATAGGAGCATCCGGTAGCCTTCGTATCATTTCCCCGAAGATCTTGGCATTTATGACAATGGATCCCTTTTCCTGGATGTCGGCTTCAACAGTGTATTCAATACCCAATTCATAACAGTTGCCTATGAGCTTCAGGTTTTCTTCGGCTTCTATGTAGATACCTTCAAGAACAGGTAAAGCCGCTTTTGCCATAACAGCCTTTTGGACAACATTAATGGCTTCGATAAGATTTTGCTTGAGTACAATGGCTTTCATGGTGGCGTCTCCTTTGTTTCTTTTTTATTTATAAAATTAGTCATAATAGTAATAAGTGCTGTGGATTCTGTTGAAACAGGGATCAAAGCTTTGGCAATAAAGGCTTTAGCATGTTGATAGATCTGTTGAAAACTGTCGTTTTTTCAGGCCTGCCCTGTTGACGGATTTTGGGGATTATTTTGATCACAGGTTATCCATCCACTTTTCCACAAGGTATTGGGGAAACTTCTAAAAAATCAACTTTGCTTGCCCGTGATATTACGCTTCATTTCGGTTATTGCCCGGCGTAAATCGTTGTTGCGATCCAGCTCGTCTTGTATTTTTTCGCAGGCGTGCATAACCGTGGTATGGTCCCTTCCTCCGAAGACCTGTCCAATGCGGGGCAGGGACATGCCGGTAAGCTCACGGCACAAATACATGGCTACCTGTCTTGGAAAGGCTATGTCCCGGGAACGCTTCTGAGTTGTCAGCTGATCGGGTGCAATGTCGTAATAACGGGAGACAACCTTCATGATCGAACTATGGTTAATATTGGCAACAGAGATTCCTGCAAGAATTTGCTTTAAGCAATCCTGGGCAAGTTCAAGTGTAATGGGACTCCCTGTTAGCGACGCGTAGGCAATAACCCGGTTTAACGCCCCCTCCAGTTCCCGTATATTCGACTCGATATTGTCAGCAATAAAACCCAAAACCTCATTTGGGATATCGTAACGCTCCATCTGCGATTTTTTTCGAAGAATGGCGATACGTGTCTCCGTATCCGGAGCCTGGATATCGGCAATAAGCCCCCATTCAAACCGGGAGCGCAGACGATCCTCCAATGTAAGAATTTCCTTTGGGGGTTTATCACTGGAAAGAACAATTTGCTTATTAGCTTCATACAACGCGTTGAAGGTGTGGAAAAACTCTTCCTGGGTTCGCTCCTTACCTCCAATGAATTGAATATCGTCAATGAGAAGAACATCTATGTTCCGGTATTTATTCCGGAATTCTTCATTTCGATCATCCTTAATGGCATTAATAAGCTCGTTTGTAAATTTTTCGGAAGATGTGTAAAGGACTTTGGCATTGCTGTTCTGTTCAACAACATAATGGCCGATGGCGTGCATAAGATGTGTTTTGCCAAGCCCAACTCCCCCATAAATAAAAAGAGGGTTATAGGCCGCCGCAGGTGATTCGGCCACCGCAAGGGCCGCCGCATGGGCCAGTTGATTGCCATTTCCTTTTACAAAGGTGCTGAAGGTATACTTAGGATTTAATATGGACCAAACCGGGGTGGTATCCTCCACCGGAACTTCCTTGGGCGGAGGAGCGCTATCCGTTGATTTGACGTATAGCTCAATCTCAAGATCCCTTTTAGTTATATGCCTTACCGCGTTTTGTATCAGATCCCTGTAACGGGATTTAATAATGCCAAGATTGAATTCCGACGGAACTTCCAACAGAAAAATATTTTTTTCGATTGATACCGGGGATACAGGTTCTATCCAGGTACTGAAGCTTACGCTTGTCATTTCCGCTTCAAGAAGCCTAAGCGTTTCAGCCCAGATATCCCTTATGCCAGATGCCATTAGAAATTCCTCCAATATTATAGCCGTATAATTAAATATAACAGACTTCAAATCGTGTTTCAACACAATCCTTGCATACTACTGCTTGACTTTAACCAATGCTCCATTATATAATATTTGCTGGTGTCCTAATTTGTAAATGATTAATTGAATTATAGAAACGGAGGTGCTGTCATGATTCGTACCTATCAGCCCAAAAAGAGGCAGCGGAAAGTTGAACACGGCTTCAGAAAGAGAATGAAGACCGCAAATGGAAGAAAAGTTCTTAGAAGAAGAAGACTGAAGGGCAGAAAAACATTAACTGCATAAAGACCATGTAATTGGTCTTTTCTTTTTATAAGAATGTGTGAGAAATGTATGAGTAAACTGCCTGTTTTAACCAGGAATAAGGAATTTCAAAGGGTCTATACAAAAGGAAAATATTCTGCTACCGCTTTTCTGGTCATTTATGTTCTTCCTAATCGACTGAACGAAACGCGTATCGGAATAACCGCCAGCAAAAAGGTTGGTAAAAGTGTGGAACGGAATCGTATGCGGCGGCTTATTAGGGAGAACATCAGGCTCTTGGATCAAAGGCTGGCTAAGGGATTTGATGTTGTTGTCATTGCCAGAAAAGCAGAAGATTGTGTGAATCTTCACAGCATTGGGAAAGAGATGAGGTATAATCTACGTAAATTGGATGTCTTGACTAAGGAAAAGGACGTATGAGAACTGTTTTATTGGGAATAATTCATTTTTATAGGAAAGCAATTTCTCCTTTGAAGGGCGTACCCTCCTGTCGATTTTATCCAACATGTTCCCAGTATGCTGCGCAGGCCATTGAAAAGTATGGTGCTTTAAAGGGTTCCTATCTTGCCCTAAAGCGAATATTGAAGTGCCATCCCTTTCATCCCGGGGGTTACGATCCCGTTAAATAAACATTCGGAGGGAGAAAAAATGCAGGCTATATTGAGCTCTATTGGTATGCTCTTTGGTAAGCTAATGTATTTCATATATAATACGATTGGCTTTGAGAACTATGCCCTTTCTATCCTGTTGTTCACCATTGTCTACAAATTGATTTTACTTCCCCTTTCCGTCAAGCAGATACGCTCGGGTCAGAAAATGCAGGAAATTCAACCTGAAATCGCCCGCATTCAGGAGCGTTACAAGCATGATAAGGAAAAGCTGAATCAGGAAACCATGAAGCTCTATCAGGATAAAGGCTATAATCCTGCCTCCGGCTGTCTTCCTCTCCTCATTCAGATGCCTATTCTTATAGCGCTGTTCTATGTTATTCGTATGCCTATGTCTTATATGATTGAAATTCCGGCTAAAGCGGTAGGTGAAATGACGGTTGCTTCGGTACAGGCAGGACTTTTAAGTGAAAGCGCTATAGGCGAGGGCGAATTTAATCAGATTAAAGATGATCCTCTGGCTGTCTATCAGAAATTTTCCCAAAAGGATTATTATTTCGAAATTAAGCTCATGGACGCCATCCACGGCAATCCGGAAATTGTTCAGAACGCCGCGTCCTTAAACGAAGAACACAAGCAGGTGCTGCAAAAGTTTAATCTGAAAATGTTTAATATTTTCAATTTTGGCTTAGTGCCTACTTTTAACCCAACAACACTTATGGCCGATCCCGCAACTAATTTCCCTCCATTAATTCTGCTGATCCTGGCCGTACTCACTACTTATTTTACCTCCTATTTGATGATGCCCCAGCAGCCGCCTTCCAGCGGTAATAAAAAGGGAGCACCCAATACTGGCTTTGCAAGTAAAAGCATGCTTTTTTTCAGCCCCCTTATGACACTGTGGATAGGCTTGACCACCCCCTGCGGACTCTCTTTTTACTGGACGATCAACAACATTTTGTCCTTCACACAGCAAAAATCTTTAACGGCCCTCTTTAAAAAGGGCAAGGAGGCGAAAGAAATTGTTAAAGACGACACAAAAAGAAGCTAAAACCGTAGAGGACGCCATTCGGCTTGCTCTGGATGAGCTCGGCCTTGAAAAGGACGATGTAACCATCGAGGTCATCAATGAAGGAAACAAAGGAATCCTTGGTTTTATCGGTAATAAAAATGCTGTTGTCCGTGTGACTCAGAAGGAAGGCCTTGAAGAAGTGGTAATAAACTTCCTAAAGCCCATCTTTGACAAAATGGAAATTACAGCTCATGCCGATATTGCCATTGATGAAGAGCAAATGACCGTAAAATTAAGCGGTGACAATATCGGTATTGTAATTGGCCGCAGAGGCGAAACCCTTGATGCCCTGCAATACCTTTTAAGCCTGGTTGTAAACAAGCATTCCGAAAACTATCTCCGTGTGGTTTTGGATGTGGCCGACTACCGAAGCAAGCGAGAAGAAACGTTAAAAAGGCTGGCGGAAAAGGTTGCCGAAAGGGTGGTCAGAACCAGGAGAAGTGTGTCTCTTGAACCTATGAACCCCTATGAAAGGCGTATCATACATGCAACCCTGCAAAATCATAAGTATGTGGATACCCAATCAAGCGGCGAAGAACCCAACCGCAAGGTGGTTGTCAGGTATCGCCAGGGTTCATAAAAACGTGAAGCATAAGATGTAAACGGGAAAAAGGGGCAACGGAGTATTCGTTGTCCCTTTTAATGATCCTGGACCCTCAAAGTGCATAAATCCTATCGGAGGAACAAAAATGACGGATACCATCGCAGTCCTATCCACACCGCCCGGCAGCGGCGGCATTGCCATCATCCGGATAAGCGGAGAGGAGGCCTTCTTATATGCCGACAAGCTTTTTAAGGGCAGGGAGAAGGTTATAAATCAGAATTCTCATACTGTTCAATACGGTAAAGTCGTTTCCCCAGAGGATCACTTAGCGGTCGATGAGGTGCTTTTAACAAAAATGGCGGCACCTCGATCCTACACAAAGGAAAATATTGTTGAAATAAGCTGCCATGGCGGGTATGTTGTTACAAGAAAGATCCTGAGCCTGCTTTTTGGACTGGGGGTACGGCCTGCCGAGCCGGGTGAATTTACAAAAAGAGCCTTTTTGAATGGCCGCATGGATCTTTCCCAGGCTGAGGCGGTAATGGATCTTATTCAGGCTCGAACCGACGAAGTACAGAAGGTTGCCGTAAGACAGCTTGAAGGCGCTCTTTCCCATAAGCTTGAAGCTATGAGGATAGGTTTAATTGATCTTCTGGCGCGAATTGAGGTTAACCTGGATTACCCCGAATACGATGCTGAAGAGGTGACTCTTAAAAAGGCTGAGGAAGAAATCAGTCACATGATCGTTAATCTGGAAGCACTTTTAAACAGCTTTCATTATGGAAAAATATTAAGAGAGGGTATGGAGGTAGCCATTATTGGAAGGCCTAATGCCGGTAAATCCTCCCTCCTTAACCGTCTTGCAGGAAAAAATCGCGCTATTGTTACCGATATACCCGGAACGACAAGAGATGTACTGGAAGAATTTATTAACATAAAGGGCCTGCCGGTTAAGCTTTTTGATACGGCGGGAGTACGGGAAACGGCGGATACCATTGAAAAATTGGGTGTGGAAAAAAGCTGGGAAACAGTACAAAACGCTGACTGTATTCTTTATCTTTTGGATGGCTCGAAAGCCTTTGAAAAGCAGGATCAACTCCTTTACAAAGAGATTCGGAATAAGGGAAAAAAGGTCTTTGTACTTGTAAATAAGACGGATTTAATGGAAGATGAACAAAAGCAAAGCTTTTCAGCTCTTTTACCCGAGGAAACCCTTTTTATTTCAGCTTCCCGGGGTGATGGTATGGAAGTTTTGGAGGAAAAGCTTTTGATCTTTGCAAAGCAAAATGCGGGGCAGTCTGAAAATGATGTTCTTTTAACCAATGCACGTCATGAAGGGCATATAAGGACAGCTCTGGATTTATTGAAAAGTGCCCTGGAGGCCGTAATCGGCGGCTTGACGCTGGATATGGCTGCCATGGATATTAAGGCCGGGCTTGAGGAGTTGGGTAAGATCACGGGGCATCATGCCTCGGAGGATGTTCTCCATGCCATCTTTTCAAAATTCTGTCTAGGAAAATAATTTCATGTGCACGGGGGATAGATGCAGGTACACGGGGGAAAGGAAAGTTTTAAGATGAGCGAATATATCGGAGGGGAATACGATCTTGTGGTGGTTGGAGCCGGCCACGCCGGCTGTGAAGCTGCGCTGGCAGCCGCAAGAATGGGAGTTTCCACCCTCCTTTTCGGAATGAATTTGGACAGCATTGCCAATATGCCATGCAATCCAAATATTGGAGGGACAGCCAAGGGGCAGCTTGTAAGAGAGCTGGATGCTCTGGGCGGCCAAATGGGCCTTTCGGCGGATGCTACCTTTATACAGTCAAAAATTCTTAACCGAGCCAAAGGGCCTGCGGTTTATTCCTTGAGAGCTCAAATCGACCGACGGGCATATCAGATGCATATGAAGCATGTGGTGGAGCTTCAGGAAAATCTGGAGGTGAAGCAGGCAGAGGTTATTGAGCTGCTTTATGAAAATGTTGAAAGTGAAAAAAGCATTACAGGCGTTCGTGTTCATACAGGGACTATTTATCCCTGCAAGGCGG
>JAEXPO010000666.1 GCA_023446675.1 Bacillota bacterium
CCTTCTAACTGTAGAGGGCTTAACCAAGCGTTATGGAAATATTCGGGCAGTAGACGGAATCAGCTTTTCGGTGGGCAGAGGAGGCGTTTTCGGGGTGCTTGGTCCAAACGGCGCCGGAAAAACCACAACCATTCGAATGCTGTGCGGCCTGCTTAAAGCGGATTCAGGGAGAATAAGCATTGACGGCCTATCCATGGACACAGGCTATGAAAAAATAAAAACCCTCATCGGCCTGTGTCCTCAGGAGATAGTTATATGGGAACAGCTGACATGCTTTGAGCAGCTAAAATTTGTTGGAATAGCTTACGGGCTTCATGCAAAAGAAGCTGGAAAACGAGGGGATAGCCTTCTGGAAACACTTGGACTTATGGATAAAAGAAATAAGCTTGCAGGAACCCTTTCCGGCGGTATGCAGAGAAGGTTGAATATGGCCTTGGCGCTGGTACATGATCCCAGGCTTGTTATTCTCGATGAGCCCCAGGCAGGGCTGGACCCTCAAAGCAGAATTCTAGTACGTGATTTCATAAGGCACCTGGCAAAACAAAAAACCGTTATTCTCACAACCCATGATATGGATGAGGCTGACAGGCTGTCGGACCAAGTTGCTATCATTGACCATGGGAAGATCCTTTTGATTGATACACCGGAGCGGATAAAGGAAAAGTCCGGTGCCGGGGATATTATCCAGATAAGAGTAAGCGGAAAAACACGCTATGAAATGGAAAGGCTTCTTATTACGCTGCCGATGGGGTTTACGGAAAAAAAGTTCTCGGACGACCTTTTACAACTGGGAGCAACTGACGCCGCCGCTCTCCTTCCTGCTGTCAATACAACCCTGAAAGCCTTTAATATACCAATCCATGATATGACTATAAGAAAGCGGACGCTGGAGGATGCGTTTATTTCCATGACGGGAAGGGGGCTGCGTGAATGAAGCTGGCGGCTGCTATAGTTAAATCACTTAAAGAGAATCTAAGGGACTGGAAAGTCCTTGCTATGGTTTTGGTGTTTTCCCCGTTTTTTTTGTTAGTTATGTTCGTTCTATATGGAAGTGAATCGACTACATACAAGGTTGGTATCGTAGACTTTGACGGGGGAAATCCGGCAGCAGAGATGATAGAAGCCATAAAAGGCATAGAAGGCCAGGATGGCGAGGAAATGTTCCTTATAACTACCATCGTTGATGTTGATGAGCTAAAGGCCCTGGTTAAGGATAAAACCCTTGATATTGGTGTTGTCATTCCGGACAAATATTCTCAAAAGCACCGTGAGGCGGAAAGTGCAACCGGGAATGATCCTGCCATAGTGGATTTTTACGGAAGCATGAGCAATGTACGTTACACGGTTGCTGCCGTAATGACGGCGGATGCTCTTGTAAATAAGGGCATGGAGGCTATGGGGATTACACTGCCCGCTGCGGTATCTGAAACCTTTCTGGAGAAGAATTTGCCCATGAATGAGTTTGACAGCTATGCCCCGGGATTGATTACGCTGGCAATTCTCATGATTCTTTTTACAGCTTCGGCGTCCATCGTAAAGGAAAACGACAAAAAAACCCTTATCCGGCTCAAGCTCAGCCGTCTTGGAGCTTTTAATTTTCTCACCGGCACATGTATTGTACAAACCATTATTGGAACAGCCGCCCTTGTCCTGGCTTATTTTACCGCCCTTGGACTGGGGTACAGGCCTGCGGGAAGCTTTGGCATTATCCTTTTGGTTGGCATAATCTCCAGCCTCGCCATGGTATCCATAAGCCTTGTGGTGGCAAGCTTTTTAAAAACGGTTTTTGATGTGCTGACTGCCGGATGCTTTCCCTTCTTTATACTGATGTTCTTTTCAGGGGCCATGTTTCCGCTTCCGAAGATGGAGCTTGTTACAATCGGAGGACATTCACTGGGTGTTACCGATATTTTGCCCCTTACACACACGGTAAACGCGTTTAACAAAATTTTAAATTACGGCGCGGGATGGAAGGATATCCTGTTTGATATGGTTCTCCTTGTGTTGCTTACGGCAGCCTTTTTCTGGGCCGGATTGGTTCTGTATCAGAAGCGCAGGCTTTCCAAAGCTTAAAGGTGTTAGAACTCCGGGTGCGTTGACAAAACAAAGTTCTGTAAGGTACAATTGTATTACAGAACTTTGTTTTGTCGTTGGAGGAGTTTTTTTATGTCACGTATTGTTAAAGCGCCGGATATAAGACGGCAGGAGCTCATTGCTATTGCATTGAGTCAATTTATTAAGCACGGCTACGAAAAAACCTCCGTTCGCTCCATCCTTAATGAGGCTGGCGGAGAAATCGGCATGTTTTACCACTATTTTAAATCTAAAAATGAGATTTACGAAGCGGCACTGGAGAAATACAACGCCCACTTTATTGACAAGCTGGGCCGGATTACCCAAGTTCCCGGTTTGCCTTTTCAGGATAAGCTTCTGCAGTTCTTCTCCACTGCATTGGATTCCATTTCAGAATACCGCCGGATGGCTTCCCAAAAAGCAAATCCTGATATTATGACCCTTCTTCATTCACGAACCTTATTGAAACTTGAGCCTATGGTGGAAACGCTTCTAGCAGACGGCCTGAAGAGGGAGGAGGCAGTTGGCAAACCTATAGAAAACACCCATTTGCTCAGCCGCTTTATCCTCTATGGGGTAAGTGCTGTCATACACGATTCGGAGGTATCCTCCATGGAAGAAAAAACACGCAGTATCAAGGCCCTCATCAATAAATTGCTGGAACAAAAGCCGGAAGGTGAGGGTGCCGTATGAGGGTTCTGTTTGTGAATCTGCCGTACTCCGGACACATTTACCCGACTCTCGGCCTGGTTCAGGAATTAATTGAACGCGGACACAAGGTGGCCTATGTGTTAACACCGGAATGGGAACAGAAAATAGCGGGGCTTGGCGCAGAATTTATAGGCTATGACAACCACCCAAAGCTCTCAGTTCAAATGAGAAGGGCCTATCATGCCACTCTTTCCGCTGTTCCTCATTATGATCTGATTTTGTATGAACAGTTCTTCTTTCTGGGAAAGCCTCTCGCTGAAAAATTCAATAAGCCGGTGGTAAGAATTTTTACCTCCCTGGC
>JAEXPO010000021.1 GCA_023446675.1 Bacillota bacterium
GATCTACACCGATGAAAAGCTCAACACCCTTTTGAACTATGGTATTGAAGGCACCCACTTCACCCTTTCCGACGGGGGTAAAATCAACAATACGGAACAGGGCGTATCCAATTATCCGGCAGGGCAGTTCCCTCTGGTGTGGTCCAATATCAATATCAACTTCATGAAGCAGGTCGAAGGCGGTATTCCCGAGCTTATGGATATTCAGAAGAAGGTGGACGAATACGGCTACATCCCCAAGCATTCCGGGTTTAACCTCAATACGGAAGCCATCTCCAATGAAATCTCCGCCATTTCCGCCGTACACACCGAATTCAGACCCCTCTATGCCTTCGGTGCCTTTGACGATGGGGATGCCCTCATTAAAGAATACAGGGAAAAGCTTGAAAAAGCAGGTGCTGAAAAGGTTAAGGCCGAGGTGCAGCGTCAGCTGGACGAATTCCTGGCCAGCAAGAAATAACACGGCCTGAAGGTTCAATTATAAATAAGTATAGCTCAAAGAGAGGCCTTTTCTTTTATAAAGAGGCCTCTCTTTTGCAATGCTGAAACGGCGCCATCCCCGATTCCAGGGATGACGCCGTTTTTGCTGGCCATTTGCGTAAGCAAGTCTGGCTTAAAGGGAGAGGGTTCGATGCAACTGAGCTTTTAATTTGCCTTAATCGATAACCGTCCAGTCGGCCAGCTCATAGCGCTTTTTGGTGTAGCTGCCGTTACGGGTGAGAACGGCTCTATCGCCGTCATAGCTTAAGCTTACCGTGTTGTAAAGCCCCTTTTCATAATCCATGGTAACTCCGTCGTCCTCAAAAAGGACGGCTGAAGCGGGAGCCTTGCCGTAAATCCTGGCTGTGATCCGGAACAGAGTATCCTCTGCGACATACTCCACCGGTTGGGCATAAGGAAGCAGGGTGCCTTCCTTTACAAAAACAGGAATATAATCCGGCCCGGCTTCAAGGGTGTGATAGCCCGCCTCGTAGCGTTTCCCGGTCCAGAAGCAGTACCAGGCGCCGCCGGGCAGGTAAATGGTCTTAGATCTTTCACCCTCCGTCAGGGGATGAACCAGGAGGGAATCCCCCATAAGATAGGCTTCCTGCATGGTTCTTACCTCTCTGTCTTCTGGGTAGTCCATGACAAGAGCCCGGAAGGGAGGCCTGCCTTCCTTTTTGTAAGCCCAGAAAGCGGAATAAAGATAGGGGATAAGGCTCATACGCACTTCAAAAAGCTTTTTCACCGCGGCGGTAAGGGCCTCGTGACCTTCCATAACCGTTCCCTGCACATTAAGCTCTCTTTTGAGCTGCTTCCAGGGCGGCAGTGGTATATACCAGGCGTTAATCATTACCAGCGGCGAGAATATCACTGTCTGAATGCGGCGTATAAGATCCTCAGGGCTTTCGGCGTGGCGAACTTCGGGAGTCCACAGAAGGCCGCTGAAGCCCATATTGACCACACCGCGGATGAAATCCCTGTGCTCGTAAAGATCGCTGTACAGTACGAAAGGATAGGGGGCGGCCAGGGCATGGGAATTTCTCACCGCATTGTAGGTGCGCAGATTTTTTTCTTCATAGAGGGAGTTTATGGCGTCCTGGTAAAGCAAGCCGAAAAGGGAGTGCATTTGCTCTCCGTCCAGGCCCGAGGAAAAGCGGGTGCTGTTGGGAAAGGACCATCCTCCTGTAAAATCCGAGCCGTCGCATTCGTCCAGCTTGAAGCCGGAAATGCCCTTTTCCACAAGCTCCCTGCGGTGCCAGTCCTTGAAAATAGCCTCGGCTTTATTGTTTGCAAAGTCGGGGATAACTCCGCCCCACACTTCCCAATCCGGGCACAAATCCTTTATTTCCTCATAAAAGGGCGCTGTGGGATGAACAAAGGCGTGCTCCCATAAATTCAGGTGGAAGCCGTCTTTTTTTGTCTTTTCAATAAAGGTGTCAGGCTCCTTGCCCCGCTCCTCGTCCCATTTGAAGGAGCAGGAATAGGAATGGCTCTGCCAGCCCGGCTCCAGCCCCAGCACATCGCAGGGGATATGCTCGCTGCGAAGCTCCGAAGCCAGATCCCGCACCTGATCCAGGTCAAATTTGGCATAGGTGCGGTACCATATGCCGAGGCCCCAGGGCGGAGGCAGGCAGCCGCTTCCCGAAAAAAGGTTGTAGCGTCTTACAGCAGTAAGTATATCCGGTCCGGCAAAGCAGTAGAGATCCACTCCACGGGCCGCGGGAATCTCGATGAGCATGGTTTTGTCGGCCGCTTCCCGCACCGCGTCGTAGAGATCGGCTTCCGAAGTGACGATATGCTCTCTTCGTGCCGGTGCCTTATTATAATCGGGATTTTTCTTTTTGGAGCTGCCGCAGTAGAAGGTGGCATAGCGGGCTGTATCCACCAAAAGACCGTAGCCGCCGGTGGTTACATAGAAGGGAACAGGGGCGTGGCTGTCTCCTGAATCGGCCTTGGGATCCGCATTGGGCCTGATTTGCTTCTTTTTTGAGGTCTGGACAAAGGACTTAAGCTGAAGACCAAAGCCGTAGACATCTTCACCGGCTTTCAGAGGGAGTTCTGCCGAACAGCCTCCCCCATGGGTGTTAAAAACGATGTCTTGGGCTTCAAAGGGGGCCGGTCCCTGGGGAAGCTGATTCAAGCCCTCCACATCCGGCCCTTTGCGCCTTAAGGAAACAGGGGTCAGCTCCTCGGGTTCTCCAAGCCTTGCCCTCCATATTCCTGGCAGAACAGGCTCCCACAGGGGCTTGGACATTCTTACACAATCAGTGCTCATTAGTTATACCTCCGGACTTACGGACTAATGTTCTTGGGCAACAGAAGGTTTATCCCGGTACCCGTTTTTTATTATAGCATCCGTCCATGTTTTTTTACATAATCGGAGAATGTGACTATTTGCCGGAGATTGGGTAAAGAGATATACTGTTTATACTATAATGAACAAATTCTATCAATGGAGGAGCCGGTAATGTGTGCAGTTTGTATAAAATTCCCGATATGTGAAATAGGAAGGCTATGAATTATAAAATAAAATCAGGGAGGCTGTCCGTTATGACTTTGATGAGAAGAAAGGTCTTATGCAAAATACTGGTTATGTTTCTGATAGCGGTCATTTTTCCTGGCTTTTCCATCGGAGCCCTGGCCATACGCCACAGCACGCAGCATATTCTGCGCCAGGTGGATTTATCAAGCAGTAATTTTCTCGAGGAGAAGAAAGCCTCCGTCGAGCAGCAGATTTCCGAAATTAACAGCCTGCTGGATCAGATTATCGCAGGTACCCAGTACAAAGCCCTGATGGGGCCATTTAAAAATGAGACAGATCTTCACATTGCCATGTCCGGCGTTATACGCTCTTTTAACACTCTTTTGGCAGCCAACCGGAGCATTGCGTCCATTTACCTCATCAACCGGAATAAAAGCTATGTCCTTTCCGACGCTAAATACTCTCCCGAAGCCTTTTACGATAAGGAAGCCCTTCTGGAGTATCCCCTGGGCAGCCTTTACGGCCTGGCGCCCCGGAAGGTCATGTTTAGCTGGGGATTGGAGGGGGGCAGAAGGGTGATTACCTTCGTTCGCTCCCTTAATGATTTTACCAGCGGGGACCGTATCGATCTGCTTATTAATGTGGACTACTTAAGCTTTTCCGAAAAGCTTCAATCAGTAGAGAACCCATATAAAATGGATTTGCTGGTGTTTAATGAAAGCAGCGCCCTTATTTTTAATCAAACCGGCATGAATCCAAGCACCGAGCTTATCGAAAGGGCAAAAAGCTTTAACAGCGGGGACGAGAAGCTGTTAATCGGCAGGGAGGAGTATTATTGCAGTAAAACCTATTCCGGGAAGCTGGGCTGGACCTTTGCCTATGTAAAGCCCTATTCCGAGGTCGTGGGCACGGTTGAGCTTCTTAACAATGTCATTCGGACAACCATCCTTGTCGCGGCGGCTCTGGCTCTTGCAATGGCGGTGGCCTTTTCCCTTACGCTTTACAGGCCCTTAGGGAGCCTTGTCTCTCAGGTGAACGGCCGCTCCCGCTATCCCCTTCGCAAGGGCTGCGATGAGTATTCCGTTATCGGAGCGGCGTTCAGCCGTTTGATGAGTGAAAAGGACATTCTTCAATCCTGTTATGAAAAAGCCTATCCCTACATCAAGCACAACGCCGTAAGAGAGCTTTTAAACGGCAACATATGGGATCCTGCCAAATGGGACAGTATTATGGAGCTTCTTGACGTAAGGTTTACCGGAAAGCGCTTTGCTGTTGCCGTACTGGACTTTGAAAGCCAGGTAAACAGCTCGCTGGACACAGAGGTGGAAAAAATTGTAAACAGGCGTACCCAAACCTGCCTGGTATCGCCCATAGACGGGCATCAACTGGCAGTTATCGTCAACACGGACAGTGATGACAGAGGGATAAGGACCATTTTTGAAGAGCTTAAGAGCATTCTGGATTCGATGGGCACCAGGGTTACCATTTCCATAAGCAGTACCCGCCAGGGCCTCAATGAATTGAGCCGGGCCTACCAGGAGGCTTTGCAGCTTATGGGCAACAGGTTTTTTACAGGAAAGAACAGAATAATCTCCATGGAGGACCTTCACCAGGGAAAGCTTAGCGGGGAGATAGACCGGAAGCGCCTCCAGGATGAGCTTCTGGACTGCATACGGGCACAAAACCCTCAAAAGGCACTTACTGTGCTCAATAGGTTTATCCGCACCGCGGCAGGGGAATTCCCTGCTATCACCTACATAAAGTATGCGGCTTTCCAGTTGAGCTCGGGCCTCAGAGAATCGCTGGCGGAGGCGTTGGGAAGAGTGGAGCCCCAGTTGGAGTGGATGGGCTTGTGGAACGGTATTCAGGAGGCTGAAACACTGGATGAGCTGGAGCTGTTTCTGGAGGATTTCCTGAGCAAATGCGCAGAGGCTGCGGCGGATATAAAAAGGAAGCAGCACCGGGAGCTGACTGAAAAAATAAAGGAGATGCTGCGGCTCAGGTACAGTGAGGATCTTTCCGTAAGGGATATTGCCGTCACCGTTTATTTGAGCCCTAATTACCTCAGCACGGTCTTTAAGGAGGAAACGGGCATCACCATAATAGAGTACCTCACAAAGATAAGGATGGATGCGGCCCAGGAGATGCTGCGGGAGGGAGATATCCGGATACAGGAGGTGGCCCGGGCCATTGGCTACAATAATGTTCAAAGCTTTATCCGCTTTTTTAAAAAAGCCTACCGGATGACGCCAGTGGAATACAGGCGCAATCTTGTTCTGGAAAAGAACTGATTAAATAAAAAGCGGGAACAGGGTATTCGTAGAAAGGTACAAAAAGAGTAGAAAACCAGCAAAGGAAATAAGTGATTTTTGACAAGTATCAGAGAAAGTGAAGGTTTACCGCCTTTAAAGCCCGGCATTATACTGAATGGGTAACGCGTTGATAAGCATCCAAACGTTTGGCGGCATTAGAGTTTGAGGAGGATAATATCTATGAGATCGAAAAAGCTGATGCTCCAATGGACCTGTATCGCCCTGGCAGGCCTGCTCCTGCTTGGGGGCTGCGGCCAGGCAGCAGGCGGCCCGGGTGAACCCGCCTCTGCCACCCCCACATCCGCCAATAGCCCGACGGCAACCCCCGAGCCCACTCCCGAGCCTCCCACAGAATTAAGTATTGTCATGTACGAAAGGTGGGCAGGCGTGGGCTATGATAATCCGCTAACCCAACTGATTCAGGAGAGGACCAATACCAGGCTGAAAATTACCGCCATCGCAGGCGGAGATCTGGAAAATAAGCTTAATATTATGCTGGCCTCCGGCGACCGACCGGACATTATCCAGTTCGGGCTTGACGACACGGAATGGAAATACAGCCGTTCGGGCGTTCTACTTGCCCTGGATGAGTATTTTGATAAGGCACCCAATCTTGAGGCCTTCGGAAACGACGGCACCTGGGATGCCATGAGGCATGAGGACGGACATATTTATGCCGCTCCTATAAAGGGAAGCATCATTGACAATATCCCCCTCTACCGCAAGGACTGGCTGGACAATCTGGGCCTTAAGGTACCTTCCACCATCGACGAGTTTATAACGGTTGCCGAGGCCTTTTCCAATAACGATCCCGACGGCAACGGCAAAAAGGATACCTACGCTCTTGGCGGGTTTACACTGGCCAACGGCTTTGATCTGGCCTCATGGGATCATGTTTTCGGCGCTTTCGGAACCCTTCCTAATTATTGGGTGGAATGGGATGGCAGGATTATGAACGGCTCGGTTACCCCGGGTGCCCTGGAGGCCTTGAAGGTTTTAAACCGGCTTTATAGAAACAAGGCCATTGACATGGAATTTCTTACCGATAATTCAAGCCGGTTTAAGGAGAAGCTGATACAGGGTATCATCGGAGCTCCCGTTTACCGGACCTTTATACTGGATCCCAACAATATCAACAATTACTATGAGCCTATGAAGCAGCACAATCCCGAAGCGGAGTTTGTCCAGGGCGCCATCCTTAAAGGCTCCGACAGAGCCATTGGCTTCCGCACCCTTACCCAGCGAGGCTGGCAGAAGACGGCGGTGCTCAAGGAGAGCAAGCATGCGGACGCGGCCATACGGCTTCTGGATTATCTGGCCTCCGAGGAAGGCAACATGCTTGTCAATTACGGCGAGGAGGGCACCGACTATACCCTGGAAAACGGTATGGTGATCCGGCTTATTACGGATGAGGATATGAAAAAGCGGGGCATTGATCAGTTCAGGCTGACCTTCAACCAGCTTTACAAGCACACCTCCCTCCAGTTCCAGGAAATCAGGGAATACGCCGTTTCCATCAGCTATCCCAGCCCCGTGGACGGCATCTTTATTGAAGGCGACACCAAGCTTTCTGAGCTGGACGGCTTTGCAAGCGTGAAATTCAGCGAGATGATAACCGCCGAGGGACCCATTGACGAAATGTTCAATGCCTTTGTGGCCGAGTGGAACAAGCGCGGCGGCGAAGCCCTGACCCAAGCCTATAATGAAGCCTATCAAAAGCGTAAAGCAGGCCAATAAGCCCTGAAAAGCGACAGCCTTGTTCATTAAGGGTCTGAACGGACATTACGGATCAGACCCTTCTTTTTGGCAGCCATTTTGCCCTGAGCTTTTGATTGACTCACGCCATGACGAGGAGGTAAGCATCATGGAAATTATAAAAACAACCGGAAAAATGAAAAGCAGACCAGTGGCATTGCGCAATAGAACCCTCCAGACGATGATTAACGATCGGGCACTGTACCTCATGCTGCTTCCCGGCTTTATTTACTTTATTCTATTTAAATATCTGCCGATGTACGGCATTGTCATAGCCTTTAAGGATTTTGACATTTTCAGGGGCATCTGGCAGAGCGACTGGGTGGGGCTGGAGAATTTCCGCCGGGTATTTGATTCTCCGGATTTCTGGAATATCTTTCGGAATACGATTGTTATCAGTCTCTACAAGATTATTTTCGGCTTTCCCGCACCTATCC
>JAEXPO010000062.1 GCA_023446675.1 Bacillota bacterium
CATCTTCTTACGTTCCTTTCGTCTGCCTTTTACGGGAATTGCCATAAAAAATCCCGTTTATATACAAATAACCGCTCTTTCTATATATCCCCCAACCGCTCCTTTTGTCTGCTCACGGTTTATGGGAGAATTGACCATTAATCTAAAAAATTATATCGCTAGTCGGGTAAAAACACAATAAACTCGCTGCCCTTTCCCTCTTCGCTTTCCACTCTCACGGAACCGCCGTACAATTGGGCAATATGCTTTACAATGGAAAGCCCCAGGCCTGTTCCTCCCATTTCCCTCGATCGGCTTTTATCCACCCGGTAAAAGCGTTCAAATATTCTGGCGGTGTGATCGGCAGGAATGCCAATACCTGTATCCTTCACCCGTATCTGCACCCCGACCTCTTTTTTTTCGGCCTTCACAGTTACCTTGCCGCCCTTTTTATTATACTTGACCGCATTGTCCATTAAGTTAATTAAGAGCTGCTTTATACGGTAGCTGTTGGCCTGTATCGTGAAATCCTCTGAAACCTTAATTTCAAACCCTACCTCTTTTTCACCCGCTTTTCCCGAAAGCATGGATTCCACATCCTCAACCAAAGGCCTAAGGGGAAAACGGTTGAGCTCCAGATCCTGCTTCATGCCCTCAATTTCTGAAAGCTGCAGAATATCGTTAATGAGGGTACTCAGCCTGTCGGCCTCAATATCAATGATATCAAGAAACTTTTCCGCCACCACCGGATCACTTACCGCGCCGGTTTTAAGGGTCTCCACAAAGCCCCGGATAGAGGTGAGAGGCGTTTTAAGCTCATGGGTGACATTGGAAACAAATTCCGAACGCATTTCCTCCAGCTTGCGGATGGAGGTGACATCGTTTATAAAAACCAGTGCTCCGCCGCTTTGCTGGGTTCTGTCCACGGGATAAATGGGAGACACATAGAGTGAGAGTGTCCGTTTGCCTCCCTGATAAATGGTAATTTCATCCTGCCATATTTGATTGCTTCGAATGGCCTTGTACAAAAGATCATTAATAAGGCGGTTTCTAACCACCTGAACCAGAGGCTTTCCAATAACCTCCGCCTGCTCCGATACACCAAAAAGGCGCTTGGCGACAGGGTTTACAAGTATAACCTGCATATTTCTGTCCACGGCCACCAGGCCGTTTCCCATGTTGTTAATAATGGTGTCAACTCTGGCGTTTCTGTCCTGCAGCTCTAAAATGGTGTTCTCAATCCTTCGAGTCATGCTGCTTAAGGTTTGGGAAAGCTGCCCAATTTCATCATCACGCCGAAAACCTTCCCTTATTCTCTTTTCCTGCCCGGCCGAACCATATTGCCTGACTAACCGTGCTACCGGCTTTATCACATAATCCGAAAGCCTCAGCGCCATTAAGCCCGAAAGCACCATGCCGGCGGCAACCACCAATACGGAATAAAACAGAATGGTATTGCGTATTTCATTAATACTTACAACGGATGCGGCGATGCGTATGATGGCTTTAAGCTGGGGTTCATAATGGGCGTAATAAAGAAAGCTTTGGCCTGTGGTGGCACTTTTTCGTATATCCACCCCAGTTCCGGTACTCAAAGCATCCCTGACCTCAGGGCGCTCCAGGTGGTTTTCCATACGGTTGGAATTGGCGTCGGAATCGGCAATAACATACCCTTTTTCATCAATAAGGGTAATCCGGCGGGCGCCTTCCTCTCCCATTTCATTCTGATCCTTGGAGATAAGCCTGTCAGCAAGGGCATCCAACGCGGTGTCGTCAATGGAACTGGGATTGCCTTTGGCCTCTTCGGAAATAATAAGGGCCGAGAGCAGCGCTTCATGCTGGAGACCAAGGGTCAGCTCCTTAATATACATCCTTGACGAATAGCCGTAAATAACAAAGGCTACCAATGAGGAAACAATGAGTGCTAAAACAACATAAAGGGTTACAATCCTACGCCGCATGCAGGTGCCCCATCCTTTCACTATGCTTTTGGCAGCTTGCCGAAAGGCCTTATTCAGCTTAATCCGAGAAGTCCTTCGCCAGCCGTTCCCCCACACGAAGGCCATCCACTGCCGCGCTCATAATGCCTCCGGCATAGCCTGCGCCTTCTCCCGCAGGATAAAGGCCTTTGGCAAAGGAAGACTGAAGATCGTCGCCGCGGGGTATTCGAACCGGAGACGAGGTGCGGGTTTCAACCCCCGTAAGCAGTGCATCGGGGTTTGAAAAGCCCCTTAGCTTTCGTTCAAAAGCACCCACCGAATGCTGAATACCCTTGGTCACGAAAGAGGGAAGAAGCTGTGTCAGATCGGAATAAATAACCTCACCTGTATAGCTTGGTTTTACAAGCCCGGATCCTTTGGAGGGCCTGCCGTCCATAAAATCCCCAAGCCTCTGCACGGGAGCCGCATAACGTCCCGACAGGCTATAGGCAGCCCTTTCAAGGCTGCGCTGAAACCCAATTCCCCCAAGAGGGCTATTGATTCCGTAATCGGAAGGAGAAACCGATACCACATAAGCACTGTTGGCGTTAACGCCATCCCTGGCGTGATAGCTCATCCCATTGGTCACCACGGTATTTTCCTCGGATGCGGAAGCCGCAACCACACCTCCGGGACACATGCAAAAGGTGTATGCCGTCCTGTCCTCCACATGCTCAAAAAGCTGATAATCCGCCGCCCCCAGCTTAAAATGCCTTACGGCTCCATATTGGGCTTCATTAATCCACTGTTGATGGTGCTCTACGCGGACACCTACTGAAAAGGCTTTGGCGATCATGGGC
>JAEXPO010000076.1 GCA_023446675.1 Bacillota bacterium
GCATAGGATGCAACCAAAGGGGCGATCATTTCTCGTTCCTTCATGTAATGCCTGAGCCTTGCAGAAGCCCGAAGCATGTTTCTTAACAGCTCCAGTTCATCGGGTGTAAGCGTTGGTACTTTACCCAGCTTTTCCATTATCCTGTCCATTCCGTTGAGTGCGCTTAACGGAACCGCAGCCCCCTTATCCAGGAGAGCCTTGGCCTGACTGGTTTCCATAAGCCTGTGCTTAACCAGATAGATATCCGGCTCCGGATAAAGCTTTTCGCAAAGAGCGGCACCGGGGGAAGAGACGGCTTGCTGCTTCAGCAGATCCTTTACTTTGTTATATTCCAGAATTTCAAGTGTGTGGGGATTCATTTTTGATAGCCTCCTGTCTTTTTGTGTTTGACCGTAAGTTAAACGACAGAAGTGATGCACCTGGCCGGTGTCATGCTAAAGGGGAGACGAAAAGAGTACCTGCAGGAAGTGCTCATTATGCGTGAACGGTTTTTGCAGCCCGAAAAAGAGCACAAAAAAGCCGTTCAGCAAGCCGAACGGCATCCGCTTTTATATAAGCCGTATACCCTCTTGACTCAACCTTTAGCCTGAAGCATAACACAAAATAAGCCTTAACGGCCTTTGTCATGCATCACAACGATGAAGTTGGTTTAAGCCAAGATCCTTACGGACATAAATACACTCCAATTTTCATCCGCCCTGTTTTTTTGGCGATAGCCATTTTGCGGATGCTTTAATAATTTAATCCTATAGGCTCGAAAGAAATATGTCAATGCCCGGTTTGCCTATAAATTGATTTTTCCGGGAAGATACAGGAATTCGTTTTTGCAGTAGGCTGGTATCTGTGTTAAAATCAATAGGGAAATGAGAGGAGGCTTGGCCATGAAGGTTTTTGTGCTGTTGGCCGACGGCTTTGAGGAAATAGAAGCATTGGCATCGGTGGATGTCTTAAGAAGAGCGGGAATTGAAACACCTATGGTTTCCGTATATAACAGGGAATGGGTCACAAGCGCCAGAAATATTGGAGTGAAAGCGGACTTGGGCCTGGATGGGCTTCAGGTGGCGACCGAGGATGTGCTTTTTATCCCGGGAGGTCTTAAGGGGGTAGAGGGCCTGGAGGCTTCAAGCGGGGTTATAAACCTCTTAAAGGAGCACAGGGAAAGGGACGGCCTGCTTGCCGCCATTTGTGCGGGGCCCTCACTGCCAGGCAAGCTGGGCCTTTTAGAGGGCTACAAGGCGGTTTGCTATCCCGGCTTTGAGAATGCCCTTCTTGGTGCGCAGGTGCAATACGATGCCGCTTTAATCGACAGGAACGTGGTCACCGGAAGAGGTGCCGGTGTGGCACTGGAATTTGCTTTTACGCTTTTGGAGAAGCTAAAGGGCAGGGATGCGGCCGATAAGGTAAAAAAGGCCATGTTATTTGATAGATGAAGCTTTAACCTTAATAATAATCGGAGGATGTCACTTCATGTTGGAGACAAGCGCAGCAAAAAATGCTGGAGAACTCAAGGAAAATGCCTATCCCGGCAGGGGAATTGTTTTAGGTGCTACGCCGGATGACAAAAAGCTCGTCCAGATTTACTGGATCATGGGAAGAAGTGAAAACAGCAGAAACCGTATTTTTCTAAAGGAGAGCGAATTTGTCCGTACCAAGGCCTATGATGAGAGCAAGGTAAAGGATCCGTCCCTTATTATTTATTTTCCCGTAAAGGTGGATGGTACGCGCCATATTGTTTCCAACGGTGATCAGACGGATACGGTATACTCGTTTTTGAAGGCGGGCAAGTCCATGGAGGAAGCGCTTCATACCCGGGAATTCGAACCCGACGCACCTAATTTTACCCCGCGCATTACCGGCTTTATGGATTTGGGAAGCCCTGTTGCCTACACTCTTTCCATACTTAAGGCCCATAACGGCAATCCGGCTTACCCGGTAAGGTATTTTTACAATTATGAAAAAGCCATTCCAGGCATAGGTCACCTTATTCACACTTATGCTTCCGACGGGGATCCCCTGCCTTCTTTTTCGGGGGAACCTAAAATCATGCCTGTCTATTCGGATATAAAAGAGAATTTGGATTTTTACTGGAGCCTGTTAAATGTAGAAAACCGGGTTTCCCTCATGGTTAAAACCATTGACAGGCAAACCGGAAAAACGGATATAGAAATGATTAATAAGCATGAAGTGAAGTGAAAGGAAGCGAACAATCAATGAAGGAAATTGCTATAAAATACGGATGCAACCCCCATCAGAAGCCTTCCCGCCTTTTTGTTAAAAACGGTGATATGCCTCTGGAGGTTTTAAACGGAACACCCAGCTACATTAATTTTCTGGATGCCCTTAACAGCTGGCAGCTTGTAAAGGAATTAAAGGCTTCTACAGGGCTTCCTGCCGCTGCGTCCTTTAAGCATGTCAGCCCTGCCGGTGCCGCGGTGGCGGTGCCCCTGTCGGATGTGCTTAAAAAAATGTATCATGTGGAAAATCTGGAGCTTTCACCCATTGCTACAGCTTATGCCAGGGCA
>JAEXPO010000102.1 GCA_023446675.1 Bacillota bacterium
CCTTGAGGGGGAGACAGGGGAGGTTTGTGTCGTATCACAAAAGGGTGAGCTCCTCCATCGTTTCGGTAAAAACAAATGCGAATCCAATTTCTATCATACAGGCTTCTGGCAAACCTGGAGCGCCGACGCCCGGTGGGTTTATTACCAGGGCGGCACCATGAAGGAGCCTAAAATTATCAAGCATCATCTCGAGACAGGCAGCGAAACGGTGATGGAAGGGGATATGGAGGGCGCTCCGCCCTTTGGAGAACCCATCGTTTCAGGGCTTCTGGGCATGCTTTATGCCGCAGGCTACGGGGACGGCCATTATGATCTTAAAAAGGCGCCCGTTTCCTTTGCTCAAAGAAGCCGCCACGGCCTTTTCCGCTACCAGCCATCAACCTCAGGCACCAGCCTTTTGTTAAGTGTCGGCGATGTTCTGGAAATGCATCCCGACAGGGAAAAACTGCTTTCCGAGGATCGCAGGATTTCAGGCATACCGGGACAGGACGACGGCCTGACCCTGATGTCCTATTGTGTTCGATGGAATGTACAGGGCACCCGCTGCCTGTTCTATTTCGGCAACCATTGCGTGGATAAAAAGCGGGGGGAACCCCGCCTTGCCTATATCTTTACAGCAGACAGGCAGTTCCGGGACATCCGTATGGCCCTGGATATAAGCTATGACAAGCCCGGTGTTCACTGGAGCTGGCATCCTGACGGCGAGCACTTAATCGGCTATGGCCCGGATCCGGATAATCATAAAACCATGTGCCTGGCCCAGGTGTCCTGGGACGGATCGGATTACAGAAAAATAAGCGCCCATCATAGTGGGGGGCATCCCAGCATTTCACCCGTGGATTACAATCTTCTTGTAACCGATGAAGGTACCGCCCCGGGTAGGGTGGTGTTCATTGATCTTCGCAAGGACAGGGAGGTTGAGGCGTTTACTCTTCCACGAACCTGGGGCAGTGATATTCCCACGGGCAGAAATCCCTTCAGAGTGTGCCATCATCCGGTGTTTAACCGGGAAGGCACCCGCGTTCTGGTTAATGCAATGCCCGGAAGGCTTAGCGCCCTCTATGAAATCACCCTGGGATAAGGGCATGATTGAGGATAATAACCGGTTTAAGGATAAAGGCCGGCCTAAGGATAAAGGCCAATCTAAGTATAATGGAAGGCTTAAGGATAATAGCCGGTCTAAGGATAATGGAAGGCTTAAGGATAATAGCCGGTCTAAGGATAAGGGAAGGCTTAAGGATTAATGTGCGTGCTGCTGGAATGGGCGGCTTAAACATTAATGAGGGGCAAAGGAATGGAGGAATAGAGCTATGAAAGCAGCAGTTTTGGAGAAATGGGAGAATCTGGATGTTAAGCAAATAACCAAACCGGAAATAGGGCCGGGAGAGGCCCTTATCCGGATGATTTACGCCGGTGTCTGCGGGTCGGACATTACGGTATACAGCGGCAAGCATCCTACGGCTACGGCTCCCGTAGTTGTGGGACATGAAATTCTGGGAATTATCGAGGACATAAAGCCTTTAGGCCCGTCGGATTTTAAGCCTGGGGACCGTGTGGCGGTGGAGCCCCTGGTAAGCTGCGGTGTTTGTGAGGCATGCCGGAAGGGGCACAGCCATGTGTGCAAATCCTTAAAGCTTCTGGGCATCCATATTAACGGAGGCTATGCGGAATACACCAAGGCAGAGGTTAAAAAACTTGTTAAGGTGTCAGAACGTCTTCCTGACAGGATCGCAGCTTTGGCCGAGCCCTTTGCCGTAGGCTTTCATGTTATCTCCCGATCGGGTCTGAAGCTGGGAGATACGGCCCTCATTGTGGGTGCCGGCCCCATAGGCATGGTGGTGGCTCTTTGTGCCAGAAGTGCCGGTGCTTCCCGGGTGGTGGTGTCGGAGGTCAATGAGAAAAGGCTGGCCCTGGCCCAGCAAATGGGTTTTGAGACAATAAATCCTCTTTCTCAGGACCCCATGACACAGGTTAACGCTCTGACAGAGGGAAATGGTTTCGACGTGGTCTTTGAGGTTTCCGGCTCCAAGGCGGGTATCCTTCTTACCACCAACGCCTGTAAAATAAGAGGAACCATTGTGCCTATGAGCCTTGCAGGCACTCCGGTGGAATTTGAGCTGGGCAAGGTTTCCTTTAAGGAAATGCAGGTTGTGGGGACCCGGGTATACCCCTTTATGGACTTTGTGGGAGGCGTAAGGCTTCTGGAGAGGCTTTACGATACGGAGAAGCTGGATCTTCTCATAAGTGACGAGCTGCCCCTTGATGAAGCTCAAAAAGCCATTGACAGCATGAAGACAGGAAAAAATTTATGTAAGATACTGATTAAATGCCAGGAGGAGGCAAATACATGATACTTGACAAATTCAGTCTGGCAGGCAAAACTGCCATTGTTACAGGGGCCAACACAGGGCTGGGCCAGGGGATCGCCGCCGCCTATGCTGAGGCGGGAGCCAATGTGGTTGGCGTAAGCCGCTCGGACATGGGTGAAACCGAAAAGCTTATACAGGATCTGGGAGGCCGGTTTACCGGTGTCCTGGCCGATCTCGGTACCCGTGAGCCTATTGACGGCATTATCAAAACTACCCTTGACCAGTACGGCAGGGTGGATATTTTAGTGAACAATGCCGGCATTATCCGTCGTGAGGACGCGCTGAATTTTTCTGAGCAGGATTGGGACGATGTAATCAATGTTAATCAAAAAACCGTTTTCTTCTTCTGCCAGGCTGTAGCCAAACAATTCACAGAGCAGAAAAGCGGAGGAAAAATCATCAATATCGCATCCATGCTCTCCTTCCAGGGAGGGATCCGGGTGCCTTCCTACACCGCTTCCAAAAGTGCCGTAAAGGGTCTTACCATGGCTCTTGCCAATGAGTGGGCCAAGTACAATATCCAGGTTAATGCCATTGCCCCCGGTTATATGGTTACCAACAATACGGCTCTGCTGAGGGCCGATTCCAACCGCAACGCCGCCATATTGGATCGTATTCCTGCCGGAAGATGGGGAACGCCTGAGGATCTTGCGGGAGCAGCCGTCTTTTTGGCTTCATCGGCTTCCGATTATGTCAACGGCTTTACCATGGCGGTAGACGGAGGCTGGCTGGCCAGATAGAACCAGGTTCTTTGAAATAAGGATTTTATGCCTGCAGCCGGGCAGTTCTGCCGGACATACCTTATTTCAACTCTCAATGAAGTTCTATTTTATACCCCTGAATTAAGCAGGGCTGTTTTCTTGACGGCTTTTTTATCTGTAAGAATATGGAAGTAAGTTGCAAAAGGTTTACCAAGAATACGTTGCTGAATGGAAAGGATGGCTTTTATGAGTGAGCTTAAGGATAAGATTATCGTTGTAACCGGAGCAAGCGGCGGCATGGGTGTGGAGGTTTGCACCCGGCTGGCACAAAAAGGGGCAAAACTTGCCCTGTGCTCCAA
>JAEXPO010000117.1 GCA_023446675.1 Bacillota bacterium
CTTGCCCGGGAAAATCCGGATAAGAACTATATTGCCATGGAAAAATATCCGTCCGTGCTTCTGAAGCTCATCGGTAAAATCCCAGAGGGGGGACTTCCCAACCTGGCGGTTATCAGTGTGGATGCTGAAAATTTAGAGAGCTATTTTGAACAGGGTGAGGTTCAAGGGCTCTATTTGAATTTCTCGGATCCATGGCCAAAGAAAAAGCATGCCAAAAGGCGTCTTACAGCCCCGGGCTTTTTATCGCTTTATGAAAAGGTTTTAAAGCCCGAAGCCATACTGGAATTTAAGACAGATAATCCCTGCCTGTTTCAATATTCATTGGAAACCCTGGTCCAGTCCGCTTTGACTATTGAGGACAGCAGCTTTGATCTCTATGAAAGCCATCTTCTTGTCGGAAATGTGGCTACGGAGTATGAAGAGAAGTTTCATCTACAGGGGAAGCCGATTTTTAAGCTGGTTGCCCGATTAGATAAAAAAAGAGCAGTAACGGCAGCGGACAATGTTCAAGAACTTAAGCCTTTAGAATAATATGTAATTGATAGAAGAATACCTGTAAGTTAATTTAAGTAAAGTTAAGTTAAAATAAATGAAGGGAATCGAAATAACATGCACTATATCCATAAGAATAAGGGGACCTGCTCCTCATCAATCCAATTTGATCTGGAAGATGGTATCGTACATAATATAAAGTTTAAGAGCGGCTGCGACGGAAATCTTAAAGGTATTGCCCTTCTGGCTGAAGGTAGGGATGCCCGTGAAGTGGCCCAGCTTATTACCGGAGTGCGTTGCGGCTCCAGAAGCACATCATGTCCCGATCAGCTTGCTCACGCCATTTTGGACGCTCTCAGAAACGAAGAGGAAGCCTCCGGCGAAGTGGATACAGATAGGCAGACTGAAGCCGTGCCCTTAACTTTGACCGAAATAGACCTTGATAAGGAAGATGTGTCCGCCTCTTCCGAAACGGACATACTCCTTAAAAAAGCAGCCCGGCAATAGGACGTCAAAGGCCCTTTTACTCTGCAAAAAGGTGCCCTGCAATGAATGCCGCCTGCAATTGGCGGACGGATTCAATGTAATGGACATGATCACAGTACACGCTGTCGCCCAGATTCTTAGTAAAGCGGTGCAGGTCGATGATTTTAGCGCCTGCTCCGTTCATAATTCTGTCGGCTTCAGCGTTGTAGGCATCGACATCCTTCCGGTACCTGAAAAAAGACATTTCGGGTTTATTATGCACATGATCCTCTACAGGAGTTGTCCTTACCCAGTATAAACGCCCTGGGACAGCACGCAGAAGCTCGGTTATAGCTCTAAGGTTTTCACAGTATTGATCCAGCTTTATTTGGATATCCCCTGTTTTGGGGTGCCTTTTAATATCGTGCAAGCCGCAATTCAAAACAATGGCATCATAGGACAAAACGCCCCCGTCACGATAGGTGGTCAGCTTCTTAAGCACAATACCGGAATCTCCTCCGTTAAGTCCTGCCGGATCATCCAAATTGGCCAGGGCCAGCTCCATTTCCTTTTCATCGCTGTTCATGCTCCAAACACCCTGAGTGTATTGAGCCAGATAGGGCCGGTATTGCACCGAAATACTGTCCCCCATAACAAATAGCTTTTTCATTTCGTATCCTTCCTGCCAGGCCCTGTATAACTTCTTTTGTATATAAAACCCATTATCCGGGCTTTTTTACCGGGACCCGCCAACTAACATGTACACTATAAAATTCCGGGGCTTTACTGTCAAGAACGGAATGTCTCTTTTTTCATATCCAATTTTTCTATTATTTTTTTCTCAATCAGGGAAACCTATAAAACGAGTGGTTAAAATAAATGCCCGGTCTTTCTGATTTTTTGTTTTGGTTGGTTGACAATCCCTGTCCAGGTATTGTATACTTTAATTCGCAAGTTCATAGGGGAGTAGCTCAGTTGGTAGAGCAGCGGTCTCCAAAACCGCGTGTCGCGAGTTCGACTCTTGTCTCCCCTGCCAGGTAAAATCCGCAGACTGAAAGGTTTGCGGGTTTTTTGTTGCAAAAAAATGAGTTTCCCTGGCTGGTTGCAGGTACAGGCGCACAAGCGTCTTGAGACCCGCTGACAAGCCATGGTTACGCTCAGCGGGCGGAATTCTTATTTTCCATGGGAAGCCTCCATTCCCCCCTTCTATTGATCTCCGGAATATTTGCCGACGGTCACTAATTTGTACGATACCGGCAAAAAAATCAGAATAGTTTTCCTTTTTCCGCTCCCTGGCATATGCTATAATTGACCCACAGGAGGGCAAGGCCTTGGATGATAAAATCTTTAATCTTTTAGAAAAGATGTATGCTGACCTTAAACAGGACATAAATGGTGTGAAGCAGCAAGTAACGTCTATAAATGAGCGTGTCAGTACCATTGAGAAGCGCGTTACTTCCATAGACAATACCGTAACCAGAATTGAGAATGAACATGCCCGTAAAATAGACTTGGCTTTAGACGGATACAAGCAGGTCTATGAAAAGCTCCTGGAGCATGACCTGCGCTTTGATACCCTTCAGGCCCGGCTTGATAGCCATGATACGCAAATTGGGGTCCTGAAAAAGAAAAACGCCTGATAAGCAATTGAGGCAAGCAAAACAGATGGCACTTCTGATGTGTTTAATAACTCATAAGGCAAACCAGTAATAATCCGGAGGATAAGCCGTGAAAAAGCTGTTGAAATACCTTATTCTTTTGGTTCAGATTATTGTGCTATTGCTTGTTCCCCGGTTTGGATGGCACATTAACCATCCTGACGTATCCCTCTTGAATTATGAATCCACCTACCGGGAAAACGGTTATACCCATACCCTGTACAGCCTGGAAGGTAAAAGTGTTGATATCGCCTATAACAACAGATTTTCCCGTCATTTTTATATCAGCGTAGATGGAGGAGAACCCTCCGAAATGACAGTTTTTTTTGACGGCGGGTCTGAGGGCAGCAGCTCTTCTTCTCCCCTTCCCTACACCGGAAGCGCAATTGTTTGGAAGGATTCAAGCGGCATCTTTTACCGTGTGTATCTTTTTGCACTGGGACTGACGTTTATAAGCCTTCTATTTCATAACTGGGCCAACCGGAATGAGCATCAGGGACAAATCCTGTATAACGCGCTTTCGGTTATCGCATTGGGTGTATCCTTTCTTATCTCTTTCAGAATAATCTTTTAAGAAGCATGGCTTTGACGACGTAGTCAAAACTACATACCCAAGACGGCACAGCCTTAATTGCCTCCAAGCACAAGGCTTTTCTCATAAATAAGCTCCCCTTCGCTGTCATCAGCCACAATAAGACTGTCGAAGTAATCCTCCTTAACAGGCAGCTCTGCCAAAATTTCAGACGGTCCCACAAGGCTTTGCCTCTCTGCGCGCCGGAAGGCCTGTTCAGCTGAGAATGCCGGTGATCCCACAAGGATATAAAGCACCCCTAAAACCAGTCCGGAAAGAAACAGGTTTCGCAGTACCTTTGCCCGTCGGGACAGGGAAAACCCTTTAATAAGCTTCACCCGGGTTCACCTCCTTCCAGTACAATTGGCAGAACAAGGCTTCTGCCGGATCGTTCATAACGGATTTCCAGCCGGTCAGCCCCGGTCGAATAGTTTTCCAGCCACATATCAAAGGTGTAGGAGAAGAATGCCTGGGACAGGATATTTCCGACAACATAGCGGCCATTGGGCCACCCGTGTAATGGTAAAGGTATAGCCGTCGGACTTAGCAGAGCTTTTGGGCTCGCTGTAAAAGGTACGCGTACCATATTCCGTTTTTTCAGATACATACACTTCATTAAGCGGGGATTCATTTTTATACAGCCCAAGCCTGCCTTGCAATCCGGGCAGAGTAAGAGCCACAGCAATTATGGCCAAGACTAAAAGCCATTGGGAAGCAATCCAGAGCCAACCCAGATAGGGCTTATGTATTTTTCTAAGAAGCTTTCCCGTTTCTTCCGGAGCTCCCATATCGGAAACCGCTTTTCGTACAGCAGCTTCATAATACATCCCGGACTCAATCATAACGCCCCACTTGTCCTCAAGGTGCCACATCAGCTCCCGCTTTACGCCTGCACGATCGGGCTTGAAGCGTATAAAAGCACATGCGGTATCGCACCACCTTTCCAGCCTCTCTTTTCCGCTCATAGGCTTTGGGGTGCGGCAGATAACCCCTGGCCCAGAACCAAAGTACTGACTTTTTCGGAAAAATGGCGCCATTCCTCTGTTTTCTCCTTTAGTTGTCCCAGGCCCTTTTCCGTTATCCGGTAATACTTCCGCTTTCGTCCTCCGGAAGCTTCCCGTATGCTGGAC
>JAEXPO010000122.1 GCA_023446675.1 Bacillota bacterium
CTCTTGGGGATGTCATTCTGCCCGGCTACGGAACCCTCCCTATTTTTAGAATCTCCTTAATGCTTCCGGCGAAAAGCTATTCCTTCACACAGACCGGAGCTTTGCTGGCTCCCTATGCCTATATCGAAAAATTCGAGGGGTGGTGCGACAAGCACACACCCTTGCAGCTTATCGTCTCGGGGACTACCGTTAACAAGCCGGTTCTCATGACAGACTTTACCTATGGCGAAAAGGACGGCACGGGAGACGTTTATGCAACGGTGAACCTTCGTGAATACCGCAAGCTCACAGCCGTCCAGACGGAGCCTACAGGCAATCAGGCCCGCCCCGGTGGCGAAAAGGTTAATGCTGCCGTTCAGCACATCATAAAGGCCGGAGAAACCCTGTGGTCCATTTGCCGAAGCTACTACGGCGATCCGACTTTGTACGGCAAGCTTGCAGCCTATAACAAGATTCCCAATGCAAACCTCATTATCGCAGGGAAAACACTGGTTATTCCCAGTAAAAGTGTTCTGTAAAGAAGGTGATAGATGTGGCAATAAGCGTTTACCTGACAATTAATGCGGGAACGGCGGGCACAGCGGGTACTGTAGAGATTTCACAGCTGGTGCAGAGCATTACATGGTCCGGAGATGTCGAGGAATGCGCGCGTACCCTTGAATTGGAGCTGGTTTCATCCTCTTTGGATAAAAGCCTGCCGGAAGTGGACTGTTCGCTGGGCAACAGCGTCACCTTTATGCAGGATAACAGGGTTTTGTTTTTCGGGTACGTCTTCCAAAGGCAGAAGGATACGGGCTCCGGCATCATCCGCATCACCTGCTACGACAGAGGGATTTATCTTAAAAGGAATGAGTCATCCTATAAATTTACAAATATGACTCCGGAAGCTATTGCTAAAAGGGTATGCGGTGATTTTGGCATAGAGACGGCGCTCCTAGCTGAGACCGGAATGAAGCTCACACGGAATTTCATAGGCTCCAATTTATATAACGTGATAAAAACCTGTTATGATCTGGCTGCGGTTCAAACCGGGGAAGACTATATTCTCCGTTTTGAGGGTCAAAAGCTTAATGTGCTGAAAAAGGCCGTTTCGGAGGAAACCCTTGTTATTGAAGGCGGAAGCAATCTTATGTCCGCTTCCGTCAGCGAGAGCATTGAAAATATGATTACACAGGTGGCCGTCTATGACAGCAGTGATAAGCTTGTAAATACCAGGAGTGATGAAGATCGGACAAAGCTCTACGGGCTTATGCAGAGCTATTTGAAGCAGACGGACGACGAGGATGCGGATAAGTCTGCGGCAAAATTAATAGCGGATAACGGTGTAAGCCAAAAAATTACCCTTAACAACCTGGGGAACATCGCTAACCTGTCCGGTGCCGCGGTGGTGGTTCGAGAGCCCTATACCGGATTATATGGACTCTTTTACATAGATAGCGACATTCACACCTGGAAGCGGGGCCAATACTATAACAAGCTCGTGGTCAGCTTTAGAAGGGTAATGGAAAAGCAGGAGCTTCAGGCACTCCCCAATGCAGGCGGGAAAGAGACAAGCTCCTCAAAAACAGGGACAACGCGTAAAAGAACCTCCTATCTTATTATAAAGGGAGATGGTATTGTTGGAAGAAAATCCGTATTCTCTTCTGTTGAAGAATATACGCAATGACATTAGAAAGCGAATTCCACCCACTTTTCGTCTAGGAACCGTAATCGAAACAAATCCTCTCAGGATTGATGTAGCCGGTACGGTGCAGACAAACGAATTCCTTCTGAAAAGCGAGGGTCTGGACCTTTTTACAAGAGGTGAGAGGCTTCTTCTTATACCGATTGAAGAAGAGCAGCGCTATATTATCCTTTGCAAGGTGGTGAATGCATGAGTACTTTATTTCCAATCCTCCAGCCTCAAATTTATGAAACCGATACCTCCCTTCCGCTATTTAAGGAAGTAAAATGGGATTTCAATAAAAACCTTCCGGTATTCAAAAACGGCTCCCCTGTTATTACATCAGGCAGGGAAGCCGTTTTAGTTTGGGCCTGGAAGGCGCTTCACACACCAAGGTTCAGGCATGAAATCTATACCTGGGATTATGGCAATGAAGTGGAGTCTCTCATTGGCAAGCCCTTTACGGAGGCTCTCAAAAAGTCGGAAGCCCGCCGCTATGTCAGGGAATGCGTCAGCACCTGCCCTTATATTGTGGATGTTACGGATGCGGAGGTTTCGTTTTCCGATAATGTCATGACTCTTAGCTGCAAAATAGAAACAATATACGGGGAGGGTGAAATGAATGTATGAAGATATGACGGTTGAAGGCATAAAAGTGGATCTGCTGGGACGGCTGACAACGGACCTCAACCTGAGCGAGGGAAGCTTTACAAACGATATGGTAAGCGGCGTGGCCTATGAAATATGGAAAACCTATCAGGGGCTCAATGCGGTTATTCCCATTGCCTTTGTGGATGAAACCTCCGGGGAGTATATTGACAAACGGGCCGCAGAATACGGAATAACCCGTAAAGCCGGCACCAAGGCTTCCGCAGTGCTTCATTTTACAGGAACAAATGGAACTGTAATTCCCCAGGGGAAGGTCTTTTTAACCTCCGAGGGCATGCAGTTTGTAACCACAAAAGCCGTAACTATTGCCGAAGGAAGCGCAAGGGTAGAGGCTTCCGCTACGGAGGCGGGAGAGGAATACAATGTGGGGTCCGGGGAAATCAACCTGCAAATAGTCAGCCTGAGCGGATTGTCCGCAGTGACTAATGAAGCTGCTGTGGGCGGAAGTGATCCTGAAACGGACAGCGCCCTGGTAAAGAGGCTGTACGATTACTTAAAACGTCCGGCGACCTCGGGAAATGCATCCCACTATAAGCAATGGGCTCTTGCCGTGGAAGGGGTAGGCGCGGCAAAAGTAACACCCCTATGGGACGGACCGGGAACCGTGAAGGTTTTAATTGTAGGCGACGACAATGGCCCTGTGGATTCCGCCATTACAGCAAAATGCGCGGCCGCCATTGAAGCCAACCGGCCCATTGGCGCCACGGTAACCGTCATGAGCGCCCAGGGCCTCAGTATAAACGTCAGCGCAGCAGTTAATGTGGACGCCACAACCACATTGGCAAAGGTTAAAGAAGCCTTTACAGACGCCCTTAACAAGTACCTCAGGGAAATTGCCTTTGAAAAGTACACGCTGGTATTCAATCGGGTGGCTTATATGCTTTTGGATATACCCGGCGTTATCGATTACACCTCCCTCACCCTAAACGGTCAGACCGGCAATGTCATTATCGGGGATAACCAGGTTCCGATTACAGGAACGGTGGTGATTAGCTGATGGCTCTTATTGATTATTTACCCTCCTTTTACAGGGAAAGCGTCCATGTGGTTGAGCTGCAGGACGCTTTTAATTCTTGGAGTGAAGCCTTACTTGCGGCAAAAAACGATTTGCTGAACCAGCTAAACGTTGAGTCTGCCACATGGGGGCTTAAGCTTTGGGAGGAGGCTCTGGGCATAGAAACGGATGCTTCCAAGCCCGAAGCCTACCGTCGCACCAAGGTATTAAGCAAATTAAGAGGTTCGGGCACCACCACCAAAGCCATGATTCAAAATGTAGCAAGGAGCTTTTCAAACGGCGAGGTAACCCTGCTTG
>JAEXPO010000068.1 GCA_023446675.1 Bacillota bacterium
GCTCAGAAGGTTTCCCACATACTTTACCGCCGACTGCTCCGCCGCTTTCGTGGCGGTGGTATACCAGAAATAAATCACCATAACGGTAAAAAGAACAAGACAAACAATGGTGGAAATAAGAAACTTATACTTGATGCCGTGAAGAAAATGCAGTCTGGGTGTATGCATGAAACTGGCCTCCCTGTTATGCTACCGGACATGCCCTTGTACTTGATTCAACCTAAACGGCTGCAAATCTATTGTACTACTTCCGTGGATTTTAACAAAACAATCCGCTTAAGGTTCATAAAAAATGACGGCTTTTATAAAAAAAGACCCCTCTGCCGGGATGCGGGGGAAGTTATACTAAATGTATTGAAGCGCTTCGGTCCATGAAAAACCAGGAAATTAAAAATCCAGAATTCAAACACCCAAGATTTATAAAGCTTAAGGGATTAAAATCCCCAGTGCTTTAACTTCAGGTTGGATCAGGTTTTATGACTGCGTATGAGATGATTATATTAGGAGGATTATCATGAGAAAAGCATTACGATCCGTTATATCCCTTTGCATGGCCTCCCTGTTGACTTTTTCACTGGCGGCCTGCGGCAGCTCTCAGCCCGGAGGCTCGGACACCCCTTCAAATGGCGGCAATCCCACGGCGTCTCCCACGGAGTCTGCCTCGCCCTCCGCCAAGGAAGTGAAGACGCTTCGGCTCACCATGGCCGCGTCCTGGTACAATAAGGGCTGGCAGGCCATTGAAAGCGATATTGAGGCCAAAGCGGAGCAGTTGGGCTTTAAGCTCGACATTGACCGGGTTGGCGACGGTGACCAGGGAAAGCAGGTGCTTCAGGCACGGTTTGCCACAGGGGACAATCCGGATCTTTTGGGCTATAACAGCCTGCTTGCCATAAATAACGATTTTAACGTTGCCGATAAGCTTATGGATATGACAGGGGCCGCCTACGCGGAGAATTACGATGCGGACATTCTGGCAAGCAATTTCTCCATTGACGGCAAATTGCTGGGTGTGCCTCTGGGAGGCAGCAATATCCCCGCCATCTTCTACAATAAAAAAGTCTTTGAGGATTTGGGGGTTTCCATTCCCACCAACTGGAACGAATTCCTGGCTATTTTAGACAAGGCAAAGGCTGAAGGTATAACCCCCTATTTCATTGCGGGCAAGGATACCTGGACCGTACAGATTTTTAATATCGCAGGCTTTCAGAGGGATTTGAAGGGCAAGGACGTCAATGAGGAAATCGGTAAGCTGTATGCCAATACTGCCAGCATTCTGGACTATAAGCTCTTTGCCGATTCCTTTGCCAAGCACAAGGAGCTTCTGGAAAAGGGCTATGTTCAGGACACCTGGCTATCCGACACCTATGACCTCCAGCAGAAGGCCATTACCGAGGGCACTGCTGCCATGACCTGCAACGCCACCTGGATGATGGAGGAAATTCAGAAGAAATACCCGGATCAGGTGGACGGCATAGGCGCTTTCTCACCTGTCTTCGACGGGGATGACCCCATAGGCGCATGGATGCCCAATGCCATTACAGGCTTCTCAACCTCCAAAAACCCCGAGGAGGTAAAGGCCTTCCTGGAGTATTTCGGAAGCCTCGAAACCCAGTCCCTCTATTTTAAGGAGGTTCCCGCCATGTCCATTGTTAAAAACATTAAGGTTGACGGTATTTCCCCTGCAAGCCAGCAGATTCTGGATGAATTCCAGAACTCGGGCAGAGGCCAGCTTCTGTGGCAGTCTGCCGCGCCCATGGGCGGGGAGCAGGTTGGCATGGGAGATTTGCCCAGCTTCACCATGGAAGCGCTCTTAAGCGAAAAAACACCGGATGAGGTGCTCCAGGGAATACGGGATTACATGGAGAAGGATGCCAAGAGCAAGGGCTTATCCGGCTGGTAAGCAAGTACGAAGTAAGTGTTAAATAAACTGCTGTTAAACAAAAAAGTAAGCTTTAAGCGAAAAGTAAGCTTTAAGCGAAAAGTATGCGTTAAACAAAAAAGCAAGTGTTAAGTAAGCGATTATTAAGGTTTTAAAACCCCTGTCCGAAAAGGCACGTTCCAACCGGCGGCATTTGGAGCCTGCCTTTAAGGTACAGGGGTTGGTTTTAAGGAGAAATGGGCAGTGAGTAAAAAAGGCGATACCTTTTACAGTTATATTTATGTTATTCCTGCTGTGCTGTTGTTTTCCCTTTTCTTTATGTGGCCGACCCTTCAGGGTGTCATGAAGTCCTTTACCTACTGGAACGCCACGTCCGCCCGGTTTGCCGGGTTTGACAATTACCTCAGCATCATAGCGGATTCCAAAATGAATATTGTACTAAAAAACACTTTTATTTTTACTGTTGTCACAACGCTTTTCAAAATGTTCTTCGGGATGATTCTGGCCCTTCTTTTAAACAGAAGGGCGGCTTCCACTAAAATCATCCGTTCCGTTTATTTTATGCCCGCCATTATCAGCAACATTTCGGTGGCCTTGATTTTCAATTCCATTCTTCATCCGCTGGGAATTATGAACGGCCTTTTAAAAGGGCTGCATCTTAATTTCCTGGCCATGAACTGGCTGACCGATACCAAGCTTGTCATGTATTCCATCTCTGCCATTGAGGTGTGGAAATGGTCCGGCTTTACAATGACAATGCTTCTTGCGGGCCTTCAAACCATCCCGGCGGAATATTATGAAGCGGCTAATCTGGACGGGGCCTCGGCTTTACAGAAATTCAGACATATTCAGTTGCCCCTTATTATGCCCGCCTTCAACAACGCCCTTATTTTCAGCCTTATCGGAGGCATCAAGGTTTTCGATATTGTGTATGCCTTAACCGGGGGAGATCCCGGCTCAGCCAGCGAGGTGCTTAATTCCTACGTCTTTAAGGCCTATGCCAACGGCTTTTACGGGGAGGCCTGCGCTGCGGGTACCATTATCGGACTTTTTGTTCTTGTAATTACCCTGCTTATGCTAAACCCTTTAAGGAAAAAGGAGGTAGAGCTTTAAATGGTAAAAAAGATTCGAAAGGTAAGCTGGGAGATCGTTTTACTTTTAATGACTCTGCCCATACTGATTCCTTTTTACATGCTTGTGGTAAACTCCTTCAAAACCAGTGCGGAAGCGGCTGAAATGAGCTTGAAGCTGCCTACGGTGTGGAATGGGCTTGAAAACTATTCGGAGATGGCGAGGGTTTCCAATATTTGGGTGGGCTATAAGAACTCCTTTATTATTACCGCTGTGAGTGTTGTCATTATGGTTGGGCTTTGCGCCATTACCGCATTTATAATTCAGCGGAGGCGTCAGAAATATTCCGGTTGGCTGTACAACTTTTTTATCCTGGGCATGGTGCTGCCATCCTTTATCGTGCCGACGGTGGTTCTGGTACGCACGCTGCATCTTCCCGGCATGGCGGGCTTAATTCTTATTTATATCGCGATGGGCCTGCCCATGGGAATCTTTCTTTATACCGGTTATTTTAAAAGCATTCCCAGGGAGCTTGACGAATCGGCCATCCTCGACGGCTGCGGACTTGGGGGGCTGTTCTTTAAAATCATCATGCCTCTGGTTACGCCCATTACGGCAACCTATTCCATTATTTCCGTCCTTACCCTGTGGAATAATTTTGACACGCCCCTGTACCTCTTGTCCGGGTCGGCCAATGTAACGGTGACTCTTGCGATGTTTAACTTCTTCGGGCCTCACTCCGCCGACTGGAACCTGGTGTTTGCCTGCGTGGTAGCCACCACCCTGCCGGTTGTTCTGGTGTACCTGATATTACAGAAATATATTATTGCGGGGATGGTAGGGGGAGCTGTTAAGGGGTAGGCTTTATTCTGTTTAGTTTATGTTTAGCTCAACAAGGCGTTTAGTTTAATAAGGAGTTTAGTTCAAAAGGAGAAGGCGGACGATAATATCGTCCGCCTGATTCATGTCCCTAATTTATGTTTGCTTTTGTTTTGTTTATTTCAGGGTGTTTATTCGGTGTACAGCGCGGCGCTTTTTACACCAAAGGGCAGAAGGGTGTAGCTGTCCTTGCTTTTCCCAAAATCAATGAAGGTCCGGGGGCCCACAGAGGGGCTTTCCACGATACCGGAAATACGATTGGGGCCCATAACATTGAATAGGGTGGTGGAGGCCCCGATGCGAAGGGTGTTTTCCCCCTCCTTCAAGGCATTGCCTGTATGAAAAACATAGGGAGCCCACGCCTTAACGCCCAGAGGCAGACCGTTTATTTCCACTGAAACGCAGGCCGCTTCCACGGTGTTAAGCTTAAGGTAAACGGGTTTTCCGGCTCCGGTAAACCGGAAGGAGGCCGTGTATTCCATTTGTCCTGAATAGAAGGGATAGCCCTGCTCAGTTAAATCACCGGCCTTTGCGGCTGTTGCAGGGCCGTCTATGAAGAAGATTTCCCGGTTGATATCGGCCACCTTAAAGGAGCCTACCAGGTAAACGGTCTCGGCTTCCGTGGGCCTGTGGGTTTTAAAGTCGGGAAGCCGCTTGTGGAAGCCGGGTCCGGTAATGTTATTCACCTTTTTACCCTCAAGAACAAGAAGGTTGGTTCCCTCCGAAAGGAGTCCCGTAAGGGGAACACGGGTGAAATTGGGATCCTTCCAGCTCTTTTCAGGGTCAAAAGCACCTAACTCACCGGGAGCTTTAAGGGCCTTGGTTTCCTTGCCGTTAAGAGTAATTCGATCCAGATTTTCACCCATTTCCACGGCTGCCCACAGGGAGCCCTGGGGAAGGCTTCGGACCTGGAATTCATATTCCACCCTGAAAGGCGTGCCCTCCGGGGCACTGTAGAAGTGGGCATGCATGGCTTTGGCCAGGGGAGCCTTATCCAGCACCTTTTTACCCTTGATGTAAAGCGTTGCGTCATTGAGAGGAAGCACATTGTCCTCTAAAGGTTTAACCGTAAAATCCGTTACAAGTCCGTTAAGTCCCTGGGGAATATGGAAGGCCACACCGCTTTCCAGTACGGCGGGTGCGGCAGGGAAAGAGACTTCGGGGGCGGCCTTGCGAGGTACAAAGAGAAGGAGGCTTCCGGCAGGATGGAAGGTTACTTCCAGTGGCTTTTGGGCGCTTTGGCCCTGGGGAAGGCTATAGGTTTCTCCGGTGATAAGGTCCAGAATAAGGATGGCGGCCTTGCTGTTTATATGTATTTGGCTGTGAATTTCCCGCTTGTCGTCGGTATTGGCGAAGAACAAGACCTCTCCCTCATCGGTGGTTCTGGAGTGGCAAAGCACCATGGGAGCGTTTTCTCCTGTGGCCTTGTCGATAACCCGCACCCGCTCGGGATAAAGTCCATCCAGGGCTTTAACAAGCTTTCTGAGGGTTCCATAATGCCGGACTTTTTCCAGAAGCTCAATAGCTTCAACATGACCGTCCACACGCTGGGGAGCCGGAGTGAGAATTAGGAGGCGGTCCGCACCGGCTTCCTTAACAAACTGGGTCAGAAGGTTAACCGTATTTTTTCTTAAGATAAGGGAAGGGGGGACGATAACGGTGGAATAGCTGTGGACACCGATAATAAACTTTCCATTTTCCACCCGGGCATGCTCCTCCATGAGTATTTCATCCCCGTAATGGTAGTCCAGCTTCTGGGCCGACAGCTCCTTGGAAAGCCTTTCGAAGGGATCGTTGTACAGGCCGTTTTCTACCATTAAATTGTTTTCCTTGTGAAGGGGGGAATAGGTGCTCCACACGCTGGAAACGGGATGAACCACCAGAATATCCACATTGCGTTTTCCCTGTGAAACGGCAGCACAAAGCCTTCCGCCGTAATCGGAGAAAAGCTTCTCCTCCTTCCACCAGGGCTGCTGGAAGAACAGGTTGGAGGGATAATCCCGCTTTCTTTCTCCGCGGATGGAGTAGAGGGATAGGTGGGAGGTGATGTAGCTTATGCCCAGGGCGGCCTGCCAGTCGGAAATCCACTTTCTGTGAAAAAAGCTGACCTGCTGACCCACGCAGCCGAATACCTCGCAGAGAGCCCGTTCCTTGCCCAACTGATCCACGGCGGAGGTAAGCTGCTTGACGGTAACCACCTGATCTAAATGCCTGCTCAGCTTATCGATACCCGGCCAGTGCATGAACTGGTAATGGGGCATGGCGGCGCCTATCCACTGAGTTTGGTAGGCCAGCTTATCCTCAGCCATAAAGTGGCCTGTGAGCTTTAAATTGTTCTTTGTACACCAGTCATAATATTTCTTGGAGAAGCTCTCCAGAAATAGCCGGGTAGCGCAGTCATAAAAATCGAAACGGACAGACTGGTAATCGCCGGTATCAATGAACAGCTCCACCAGATGATCGGTTATTGCATAGCCTTTCAGCTTCTGAAAGAAACCGGGAAGGTAGTCGGACCAAGGCACAACGGGCACACCGTACTTGCCTTCCATAAGGTAGCAGGGCTCATCGGTGAAAATACCGGGAATTTCTTTGCCGAAGGAATCACCCATGACCTCTTTGTAACGTTCGTGGGTGCTGTTTAAAAAGGCGTCCACGGCCTCGGGGTTCATAAGGTCCACATAGCTTGCCCCGTTGAACCAAAGGTCGCTAAGGGGGGAGATTCTTTTACAGATGAATACGGTGCTTCCGTTGAGGGTGGTTTCTGTAAGAACCGTATCGTTTTCCGTTATTTCTTCCTGGGAAAGAAGCACCAGGCCGCGGCTCCGAAAAGCTTCCGACATCTCGGGCACCATACCTCCGGCAAAGCCGGAGGGCCATTTGTCCTCATCGTAGAGCCAGGCGAGGGTGCCTGTCTCACGGGCCGCTTCCAGGCAGGCCTTCATATCCTCCATCCATTCGTCGGACAGGTAGCCTGTGACAAGGCCCACACGGGAGTGCATGAAATAGCCGCCCATGCCCTTTTCACTCATCTCATGGATCTGGCGCTTCAGCTCATCCTTGTCGAGACGGTCATTCCAGCTCCAGAAGGGAGCGGGGCGGTATTGAACCGGCGGGTTTTTGAAAGTTTTCATATCCATCGATAGTCACTTTCCTTTCAAATTTGAGAAGATAAAGGGTGTTCCAATAGGGAAACTCTCAAAGAAGGTTTCCTTAATGGGGATTCATCTTTATGATAAGGAGAAGTGACCGGCTTTTCTGGGGGATATGTTAAGGTTTTAGAGGGGGAATGTTATGGGGTTGGGTTATAGCTTTTTTATGTAAGGCTTATTTGGGTTTAAACTTAATTAAGCTTAAGTTATTTAAACTTAATTCGGTTGCATATGGAATGGGCTATGCTGAAAATAATGCCGAATGCGGCAACATAGCCGGTAATGGGGCTGGGATTAGCCCAGTACCCCGGCCCAATAGATGAAGTATTGGGAGTGTAGTGAATATGGCGCATAATGCGAGAAGTGTGTACATTGAAATAATAATATAGTCTATGCACTATGCAAACTATGCAAATTTTTATAATAAAGGTTACGGTTTATACAGCCTTGTAAATGTAAATACCGGTTTAAATTTATGTGATAAACTCAATGAAAAGTAAGTAACTGAAAAATTAAAACCCGTTTGATATAAGGATTTCTTTAGTCTGTTTCCCGGGAATGCGGGGATAATCCCTTCCTTGTAGTAGGCATTCTCATAGATGCTACCTATTCCCCTCTGATGCGGGGGTGATCCTGAAGCAAAGCAAGCCGCCGCCAGTAATTAGATTAGTTTGCTGCTTGAAAATATTGCTACAAAATCTTATTATGTATATAGTGACATAATCTGCATTCGTTTGGCATAATAAAATGCGATATTTGGCATCTTGTTATAGCATCATTAGAGAGAACAGTCCGATTTGTTTAGATAGATTTTAAAGAAATCTATAATAGGAGAGATGGAAGTGATACTACGGTTTTGCAAACTTCTTTATCCTAAAGAAGCATTATTAAAAGCGGCATTTCATTTTACTGATAAATTTTATTTATATCTTTCACATGATAAGGAATACTATTCGGTTGAGATAACTCCCAAGAAAGAGGATGTACCCATAAATTTCGAGTATGAATTTACAAATGAAATGTTAGCTCAAACAATACATTACTTAGTTTCCCGTGAAACAGGGACTCTGAGAAGTATAATTATGGGGCGTGCACTATCCTCAACGATGATACTCCCTCAGATTGAAGAGACGCTTAATGAAGAAAATTTTGATATAGACTTAATATTAAAAGATTGGTTTAAGCAATATGAAAATACAATTTGACAGAAGTATTTATTCTGTTGAAATAATTAAACGTGCTATTATAGATTACTCTAGTATTTCAAAAATTGAGTTAACTATAGACGACACCCAAACTTCTTGCACCTTCAATGAATGCAAATTTGATAAAGAAATAACTATTAGAGAATTTGCAAACTACCTCATTGATTGTATTAATCAGGAGAATCGCTATGAAGCTGATTGAAATCCTACTAGCTGTGCTATTCATAGGGGTAGCTATTGGCGCATCCATTAGTGATTTAAAATGGGGAATCATTCCTAACCGTTTGCTGATTTTTGGTTTAGGTGGAGGCATCGTTTTAAATTGTATTTATTATTTTATAAATGTAAATAATCTAGTAAAGGGTTATATTATCAATCTGTTTACTGTAATTATTATTTCGATCTTATTCTATGGGTTCCATGTCTGGTCGGCTGGTGACAGTAAGCTTTGTATACTGTTGGTCTCTTTGCTGCCTGGAAGGGTTTACCTTTTTGATGAGAAATTAATGGCACCTGCAATACGTATATTTATTTTTATTTTTTCTATAGGATTTATCTACGTAGTACTCGAATCTATTATAATAGGTATAAAAAAGCAAAGTTTATTAAGTTTTGATAAGTTTCGTTTTAATTTAAAACATATTCTAATGAATTACATTGCTGTTTCAGCTATATTAGCTATCGCTAATCATTTTATGGCGTATTTTTTTCCTGTTTTTTATGAAGATAATATTATGATTATACAATTTATAAATCTTTTTATAATAATGCTACTTCAGGATAAAAAGTGGGTTGAACAACCTGCAATAGTTTTTCCATTGGGGATTATCTGGATCGCAATATCAATAATACTACAGATAAAAATATCGATAACTTGGTGGTTTTTCCTGATAATTGGGCTTGTTATGCTTTTACGGATATTTTCTGAAAAATATAACTACGAGTTGATTAAAACTTCAGAAGTTCAGCCAGGGATGATCCTTAGCCTTAATTCAATTATTCGCTTTCAATCTTCACGTGTGAAAGGCTTACCGTTACATACAACTGAAGACTTACGCTCACGTCTTTCAGCGGAAGATGTAAAAGCAATATTAAACTGGGAAAAATCCAAACACGGAGAAGGCTTTATAATAATTGTGCGAAAACTTCCTTTTGCAAGTATTATATCAATAAGTGCCTTCCTTTTTGTATTCACGGAGGTATTCTTTTTATGATACTATATCTTCCTGAATATACTGGTCCATCTTGTATCGCTTCAATAGTATATACATACCATGACGTGGATATAGTAATTGAACAAGGACATAATGCCTTGTATTTAACTGAGTCCCACTGCATTCTGTTTCCTAACTGTTATGAATTTGTATTACCTCAAATTGAACATGCAAAGCTTTTAAATATGGATACTTACGATGTAGTAGAAATAGATGAAAAGAGCATTCTACGAAGTATATATCAATATACAGCTAATTCAAATGCACTTTTTGTTGGTTTACCATGCAATTCAAATTGCATAATGTGTCCATAC
>JAEXPO010000235.1 GCA_023446675.1 Bacillota bacterium
TTGTTTAAATGACCGTTATAGGTAGCTATTACCAGGGCTTCATACCTTTCGAGGCCCTTTGTCAGCCTGTCAATTTCCTCCAGCGTGGGATTAACGGGAAAAAGCAGGCTGTCCCCTCCGAGATGCCGGGCCATGTACTCGGGGAAGTTAAACTCCCTGTTTACAGAGCTGGAGGCCATGGTGGCACGGTAAGCCGGAGGTCCGGCAAAAAGGGTATTGGTACTAAGCCGTGACAGGCTTCCTTCAACAAGCGTCAGGCTTTCTTCCGTTATGGCGATGGCCTCCTTTTTATGGAAAGTCCAGCCTACATTACTTAAAGGTTTTTCATTATCCTTAATATCGGAGGACGCAGCCTTCAAAGTACCTTTCAGAGCTGTTACTTTTTCTACCGCCTTATCCAGCGTTTCCATGGGAAGCTCTCCCGATAAAACCGCTTCCTCCAGGGTTCGGGCCGTCTGTTCAATAAGGCTTGCCGTATGGGATACCAAAACCATGTGGGCCCCTGCCTTAAGCGCTTCCAAAGCCCCCCTGGCCGTTCCGTAACAGTCCTTTACTGCATTCATTTCCAGACAGTCGGTAACGATGAGGCCTTCAAAACCAAGCCTGTTTTTCAAAAGTCCTGTTAAAACCGCCCCGGACAGGGTAGCGGGCACCTTTTCCGTTTCAATGGCGGGGAAGAGAATGTGGGAGGTCATTACAACGGGGGCCCCCTCACGGATAGCGTTTATAAACGGAATCAGCTCGTTTTGCAGGAGCTCCGCCTCGGTTTTTGTTATTATGGGCAGACCGAGATGGGAATCGACGCTGGTATCTCCATGCCCTGGAAAATGCTTGATAACGGGGATTACACCGCCTGCCTGAAGGCCTTTCAGCATTTGAAGACCGAAGCTTGAAACCGTTTCGTGAGTGTCTCCATAAGATCTAACTCCAATAACCGGGTTGTTTTTATTGGAGTTAATATCCATAACCGGGGCCATATTCATATTTACCCCCAGAGCGCTAAGCTCCAGAGCTGTAATCTCGCCCAGCCTGCGGGCGTTTTCAGGCCTGCCGGTGGCAGCTATGGCCATGGCGCCGGGAATGGCTGTGGCCTCTCTGGGCAAGCGTGAAACCACACCCCCCTCCTGATCCATGGAAATAAAGGGAGTGAGGCCGGTAGCTTCACGGATCCGATGGTGAATTTCTTCACAAAGCCCCGCCAATTGAGGAATGCTTTCTACATTATGAGAAAAAAGAATGACGTTTCCAATTTTATATTCCTCGATCAGCCGTTTGAAATCATCTGAAAGCACTGCCTCAGGAAATCCGGCCATAATAACCTGGCCAATTTTTTCACCCAGGGAAAGTTCAGCCATTTGATATGCCATTAGCTTGTTTCGCCTCCTTTATACAGATGATACACCGCTTTCCTTTCCGCGAAGGCCAGGCTGTCCTGTTGAAACCTCTCCAAAAGCACCTCCGGAGGCGTGTCGGAGCGCAGAATATCGGAGCCTGCCAGAAGGTCTATAAAGGGCCGTCCCCCTTCCCGGAATGGGGGCAAAAAGGCGAAAGCCTCGTAAGTCCTTCGGATTTCATGGAGCAGTCTTAAGCCTGTCTCCACCGGGCGTACCATTTGGGGATCCGTAATATGGGTCTGCACCCCTTTGCAGGGCGTGTCCTTGTGCTTTGACATCCAGGGCTTAAAGTAAACAGGCCGAAAAACAACGCCGGGCAGTTTTTTTGCATTCATGGCTTTAGCCAGACCTTCACCGTTAATAAAGGGTGCGCCGATGATTTCAAAGGGAGCGGTGGTACCTCGGCCCTCGGAAAGGTTTGTTCCTTCAAAGAAGCACATGCCCGGGTAAAGCAGGGCGGTTTCAAACCGGGGAATTCCCATGGTGGGCATAACCCAAAGCCTGCCTGTTTCCGGAAACAGACTATTGCGGTGCCAGCCGCTGACGGGAATGACATGAAGGGTACAGCCCAGGCTCTGCTCGCTGTTGGCCATAAGCGCAAACTCGCCGGGGGTGAGCCCGTAGCGCATGGCCAGGGGATAGGCTCCCACAAAGGATTCGTAGCCGGAGGTGAGTACATTTCCCTCCACCGAGTCCCCAAGAGGATTCAACCTGTCCAGCACAAGGAATTCCTTCCCGTACCGGGCGCAGTCCTCCATGGCATAAAGCATGGTATAGATAAAGGTATAGAAACGGGCCCCTATGTCCTGAATATCGTAAACCACAAGATCCACGTTTCTCAGCATTTCCTCCGTCAGACGCTTTGAATCCTTCCGGTAAAGGCTGTATACCGGCACTCCGGTTAAGGGATCCTTATAGGTTTCCACCGTGTCTCCCGCGTCCCTGTCTCCCCGAACCCCGTGCTCCGGTGAGAACAGGGCGGTTAAGCCGAATTTTTTATGGAGAATGTGAAGGGTGGACTCAAAGCCCAGGGATAGCCCGGAAGGAGCGGTAATGAGGCCGATACGCCTGCCTTTGAAAAGATGCCCGTAGTTTTCGATACGGTCAATGCCGTTTAATATAGTACTCATAGCTAAAGACTCTCTTTAATAATGCGCATGGTTTCTTCCTCAATGGCAAAGCATTGTGCCCGGCCTTTTCGGGCCTCAATACCCCGAACGCGGCTTAAATGGCTATAATATTCCAGGTAGGGAAAGGAAGTGCTTCCTGTTGTAAACCAGTGGGTAGCCGCAGCCTCCTGCCAAAGCTCATAGCCCTGAGTAACATCCATGTAAATATAGGGCTTAAAATCCACCGCGTCCTCCCAGTTCTCTGCAAAGTACAGCCTGGAAGCAAAATGGGGAGGAAGCTCTCTTTCAAAAAAAGGATTGGCGGCAAAAAACCTGGCGTCCTTGACGATTCGGTGGGTCGCCATATGATCCTTGTGCATACTGTTTTTAAAATGGGTGATAAGAATGTCCGGTTTGACCTCTCTTATAATATCACAAACCTGAAAGTGAAGGACATCGTTGTCGGGGAGCTCCCCGTCGGCATAGGGAAATACTATGGCGCGTCCTCCCAGCAGCCTTGCAAAGGTCTCTGCTTCACGGACCTTCTGCTCACGGTAATCGGCAAGCTCCCGTCCCTTGGGGGCGCCCTTCTCTCCGGCAGTTAAAGCCAGAGTAACAATGCTGTCGCCTTTTAAAGCGTGGGTAGCAAGAACGCCTCCTGCTGTCAGCTCCATATCACCTACATGGCCGCCTATGGCCAGAAGGGTCAGTTTTTTAACCTTTTCCGCACTCATTTTACAGCTCCTTTCGCATAACCGCAAATTCCCGGACCGCTCTGAATCCGGCCTTAAGGTAGATTTTAGCTGCCGGATTGGTTGTTCCCGTATAAAGAGACATATAACCTGCACCCACGTCCTTAAAGGCCTGGCAGAGCTTGAAAAACAAAAGGCTACCCAGGCCGTGGCCTTCATGATGGGGATGGACGCCGATACCGGTAAAATAGCCCCTTCCGCTTTCCTGGCGGATAACAGGCCCGGCAAAGCCCACGGTCTTGCCCTCATAGGCCCCAACGACCACAGGAATTCCTTTTTCGGTGCATTCGGTTATTTCCTTTTGCCACAGGGGATTGCCCAGGCCTTCCAGCATTTCTGAAACACCGTTATAACGGGAGGGATCAAACAAAGCCACTTCATAGCCCGAAGCGGCTGCCGAGGCTTCCCTTGCCACCGCCTCCGAGGGCATGGCGAAATGCTCCAGGTTTAAGTACATAGCCTGCTCCCGGGTTCGCTCCACATAGCCGTTTGCCAGAAGAGCCGTATAAAAGTGGGAATCCACAGGTACTCCCGGCGCATTGTTATGCTCATGAAGAGGCGTTCCCGGAATATACCAGGGAAGCATCATAGGATTGAAAAACAGGATTTCAGACCGGCGCTTCCCGCGTCTTCGGAAGGCCTCTTCTATTAAATTTAGAAAACCGTTGTAATTCTCGGCTGTTTGGCATGAAGGCGAAAGAACCACGCAGGTTATGTATCCCGATTCGGCACCAAGGGGCAAATCCTCTCCTGTAAGTCCGCAGGCAAAGCCGCAAATTTCATCCGTATCCAAAACAAAGGCGGTTTCGGTACTGAAATAGGGGCTTTTTGTGAAAATACTGTCAAAGGCTTCCGGTGTCATGGGCTTGTAGCCGTCGGTGACGGCGGCGGTGTTCCAAAGCTGGATAACCTTCTTTGTATGATGCTTTTCAAACGGTATAATCATAAAAGCTTCTCCTTTTATTTTCGCCCAATTATTGCGCCGCAAGGGGTCTTATAGGCCAAGGCTCCTTTGAGTCCTTTCATAGCGAAATCTTGCCCATAACCACCGGCCTTGCGGCTCCTGTAACCGACGGCAGACTATTGGCTTTCCCGGCTGCGGTGCAATCGGCCAGTACCGCAAAGGCAACGGCCTCCTTGGCGTCGCTGTTATGCCCCAGATCCTCCTGAGTGAGGGTTTCGATGCCCAAGGGCTCAAATTCCCCTCGAAGATAGTTTACAAGGACAGGGTTATAGCTTCCGCCTCCGCCAATGATAAGGCGTGAGGCTTTGATACGTTCGTGAATAAAACGGAGGTAAGCATCCTTCACCGACCATGCCGTGGCATAGGTAACCGTAGCCGCGCCGTCCTCAAGAGAAATCCCCTTGCTTGCCATATATTTAACAAGCCGTTCCACATAATCGGAGCCGAAAAGCTCCCGCCCTGTGGATTTTGGGGGAGGAAGAAGAAAATAGGGCTCTTCGGTAATGAGTGCCAGAAGATCCTCGCGAACCCGTCCCCGGCCAGCCAGCTCCCCGCCTGTATCCATGGAAAGCCTGCCGTCCGTAAGACGGCTTACAAGAGCGTCAATCATCATGTTACCCGGCCCGGTGTCAAAAGCAAAAACCTCATTGGCATCACAGCCTGCGGGAATAGAGGTAATATTACCGATGCCGCCCAGGTTCAGAAGAAGAATATTTCTTGCCGGATCCCGATAGAGCAGGTATTCGGTAAAGGGAACCAGAGGCGCTCCCTGACCTCCCGCGGCCATATCGGCCACACGAAAATCGGAAACACAGGGGATGCCGGTCCTGGCCGCAATAACGGCGCCTTCTCCTATTTGGACGGTGCAGGCAACAGAACGCCCGCAAAAAGGAACAGGCACAGGACCATGGTAGAGGGTCTGGCCGTGGGAGCCGATGAGATCCACCCCGGAAGGGCTAAGACCGGCTTTTTTAATAACGGAAAGGGCAGCCTCGGCGAAGAGCTCTCCAAGAAGGAAATTCATCCGTCCCACTTTGTCCACTGTGGCGGCTAAAGGGTTGAAAAGCTCAAACAGAGCGTTTCGTGTTTCCTTATTATAGGGTTTGTTTTCAAAGGCAAGAAGCCTTACCCGAAGCTCATCACGGCCTTCCAGCTCAATGAGTGCGGCGTCGATGCCGTCCACCGAGGTTCCGGACATGAGGCCGACCACTCTTCGCACAGGCTTTTGTGCAATAGTATGGAGCATGTTGCATCATCCCTTTACAGCGCCTACGGTTACACCCTGCAGGAAGTATTTTTGCAGTGAGAAAAACAGAATGAACATAGGCAGCGCCGAAATTGTTGCCCCGGCCATCATGGGCGAGAAGTAGGTGGTGTTTGCAAAACGGAAATTCTTAAGTCCCACCTGTATGGTTTGCATATCCATGGTGTTGGTTACAAGAAAGGGCCAGAAGAAATTATTCCAGTTGCTCATAAACGTCATGATGGCCATGACGGCAAGTACGGTTTTGGAAAGGGGAAAGATGATTTTAAAGTAAATCTGGAGCTGGTTGCAGCCCTCGATTTTAGCACATTCAATAATCTCAGTGGGCAGGGAGGACATAAACTGCTTTGCAAGAAAGATATTGTATACGCCGCACACGCTGGGAAGAATGAGGGCAAGGTAGGTGTTTTGAATCCGAAAAACGTTTACCACCAGTATATAAAGGGGAACCTGAACCACCTGATAGGGAATCATCATGGCGCAAAGCAGAAGGAAAAAGAGAAATTTGTTTCCCTTAAACCGGATTTTCGCAAAAGCGTAGCCGGCCATTCCTGCAAAAAGGACATTGGTAACGGTACATACCCCCGCAACAATAAAGGAATTAATAATCCAGCGAAAGGAGTGGGGACTGAACTTAAAAAAGAAGATAAAGGAACCCAGGGTCCATTTGGATGGAAAGAGGGAATAGCTTACAGCTCCTGCTTCCACAGGATCTCCGAAGGATGAAATCAGCATGAAATATATGGGAAAGAGTGTGGCTACCGCAAATAGAATAAGACTGATAAAAGAAAGAGAGGTGCGGAGATACACTGCGTTTTTATTCTTTTTAAAATCATTGTATAAAGCCATAATTTTGCTGCCTCCTTTTTCATGGCCCAAGTCTGGTACCTTATCGCTGATAACCGTCAATAAAAAAACAAGAATTATTATCGGCGATTCTTTCCAATTGGGCTGCAGGCAAAGCCTGCTTTAATATTCAACGTCGTCGCCAAGGAACTTAAACTGGAAAACGGAAATTGCTGCGATAATGACGGCAAGTATCAGGGCCTGGGCAGCCGCTTTACCGAATTCAAAATATTTAAAGGCATTATTGAATATTAAAAGTCCAACCATGGTAGTGGCGTTGTCAGGACCGCCTCCTGTCATAAGGTAGGCATTCATAAATACCTGGAAGGATCCGATGATGCCGGTTACCAGAAGAAACAGGGTGGTTGGCTTTAAAAGAGGAATAATGATGTAGCGAAGCTTTTGAAAGAAGGTGGAGCCGTCCAGATCGGCCGCTTCAAAAAAGCTGTCGGGTATGCCCATAAGGGCCGCAACATAAATGATGACATTTGTGCCATGGCTTGAGAGCCAGGACATGAGAAGAAGTGAAAACATGGCTGTTTTACTGGAGCCCAGCCAGTTCTGGTTGGGAATACCAAAAAGGGCCACAAGCTTGTTTAAAAGGCCTGAAGGCAGGGGATCGAATATCCAGAGCCAAACCACGGAAAGGGCTACCCCGGAGGCCACGCCGGGCAGGTAATAAACGGCCTTAAAGAAGGTCTGCATCCTTTTTTTCATAGGATAGATAAGAATGGAAATGGTAAAGGAAATAATGAGGGAGACAGGTACCGAGAATACCGTGTAAACCACAGTGTTGACAATGGATTTTGAAAACAGCTTATCCTTTAAAAGTCCCGCGTAGTTCTTTAATCCCACCCAGGTTGAGCCTAAGGGCTTGAATTCCTGAAAGCTGATGATAAAGGCATTAATGACAGGGTAGAGAGTAAATAAGATAAAGATGATGAGTGCCACGCTTATGAATAAATAGCCCCAAGCGTGTTCCTCCCACATTTTGCCCTGTCTTTTGACGCCCAGGGTAACAGACTTGTTCTTACTTGCCATAAGCTCCTCCTGAGAAATAAGATGATGCATCTGTTGTTGCTTCACAATTAAAAGCTCGGGGGTATTCACCCCCTCCCTTTTAGCCTGATTTGCTTTAAGCAAATGGCTGCCAATTAAAAAATCTATCCCACCCGTTCCCTTACGGGTGGGATAGTACCTTATAGCCCAGAACGTCAATACTGTCAATTAAATAGAGTTGTTCTGCCGTTAAATCTGAGCATGGGGTGCGGGCCAGGCCCGCTTTGGATTTGAATGTAGCATACCCTATTGCCTGCACTCAGTGCAAGCCTTACAGGTGTGATGCGAGATGCCTTTAACATCCCGGGGGTTGACTTTTGGATGGGAGCGGTTTTCGGCACCCCGGAGCGTTTGACCCCAAAGGACTTCAATCCACCACAATGCCATCCTCGCCGAAGGCTTCAATAGCCGCTGCCTTTACTGCATCGTACATTTCCTGGGGCGATATCTCGTTGGCAAGAAGTGCCTGGAACTTAGGCACGATAACCTCGTCCTCAATCTTAATGGCCTTTGCTCCTAAATCCGTAGGGATATCGGGGCGGGCGGGGGCGGCGTTAGCCACAAGCCTTTCGGAGGCGGCCTGGTTTTCTGCGCTGCGCTCCAGGTTAAGGCTCTTTGCAGCTTCTCTTGCGCTATTGGTAATGTCTGCTAACAGAAGGTCACCGTTTGTTTGTGCCGCAACCTTGCCGGAAGACAGATAATAAGCGGCGGCGACCACGTTGCCGGTATGCTCGGCAGTGGGTTCGTCCTTGCCGCGGAAGGTCACATAACCGTCAACAGCGGCGAAGTTCTGCTCGGAATTGCCAAAGAAGGTGGGAAGGGGAAGCACAATATACTCAACCTTGATGCTGTCCTTTACGGCACTTCCGTCGTTGGCATCAATTTTGGCGTTATTGGTCTTTGCGGAGTTTTCAAATACGCTGAGGCCCTTACCCGTGATCATGGTCTGGCCTGTGAGGAACATGTTCCAGCGCTTTCCCGCATCCACGGAGCTTATCTCCTTGGGCA
>JAEXPO010000252.1 GCA_023446675.1 Bacillota bacterium
TATATCCAGCGAAAAAAATAAAATGGAGGCTATTCTTAATTATATGACCGACGGTGTGGTAACCTTTAATAACTGCGGAGAGGTTATTCACAGTAATCCTGCGGCCAGAAAAATATTAGGAACCAATAGTGAGGGCTTAACTCTTAACATCCTCACGGAGGCATTTGGAATTGATCTTTCTCTTGAGAGTATCAATGAATTCCAGAGCATTCCCGAAGCCCAGCATAAAATCAAGTACCGGGAGAAATACCTGAAAGTTCAGTTTGCTCTTTTTTCTGGGGCTGACAGTCGGGTGGAGGGAATTATAACGGTACTTCAGGACATTACCGAAGAGCAAAAGCTGGATATTATCCGAAGGGAATTTGTCGCAAATGTGTCCCATGAGCTCAGAACGCCTCTTGCATCTGTTAAAAGCTATACGGAGACGCTTCTGGATGGCGCAATGGGAGATTCGGAGATAGCCGGAAAATTTCTCAATGTCATCAATGATGAAACGGATCGAATGGCTACGCTTGTAAAGGACCTTCTTACCCTGTCACAGCATGATGGGGGTATTAAGCTTAATATGGAGGAGCTTAAAGTATCTGACCTGACGGTATCCTGCATAGACCGGCTAAAGCTTGAAGCCCAGCAAAAGCGCCAGGAAATAAAGCTTAATATTAAACATCCTATTCCTCTCGTTACGGGCGATCGGCACAGGCTTGAACAGGTTTTTATGAACATCATCGGCAATGCCATTAAGTATACGCCGGAAAAAGGACATATCACTATCACCCTATATCATGAAAGTGATAAAGTACTTGCATGTGTGGAAGATAACGGTATAGGCATACCGGAAGGGGATTTATCCAGAATTTTCGAACGGTTTTACAGAGTGGATAAGGCCCGTTCTCGCCAGCTGGGCGGAACTGGGTTAGGCCTTGCCATTGCCAAGGAAATAGCCCAACTTCACGGAGGCGATATAACAGTAAAAAGTCGTCTTGGTAAAGGAACCCAAATCTACATTGCAATACCTGTATTGAGACAGGTAAAAAGAGCTTGACAAGCCAATTATGGGGCATAAATTTTCCGAGAGTAATGTGCTTTTAAATGGCATGTAATGGATTTGTAACACATTTTACGGTATACTAATAATGTGATAAAAAGAGCATTGTCTTTTTTATTCTACCAGTAAAGCCAAGGGTCGTCTGGAGGAAAAGGTTATGGCAAAAAAGATAACATTTCTGATGATGACGCTGTTTATGTTAGCTATTGCTTCCGTTACAGCGTTTGCAGCAGAATCGGAGTCAACTGCTTCCGGTACCGGTTTTACAAATGATAAAAGCAGCCTTTCTGCCGATTCAAGCGCAGGCAGTGTTGAAAAGTATGAAGAAGCCTACGGTACCATTTTTAAAGATCCGGAAAGCAAATCGGACAGTGATTTTATAATGAATAATATTACCTGTATTGATACGACGGGAAATAATCCTCTCAGACGTACGCTCACAGGATCTGTTGTTACAACCAGCGGCTCATCTATTACTGGAAGTGCCGTAGTAGTCCTTATGTATATTAAAATTGACGGCGTTTACAAGCCGCTTAATGATGTGAATGCCACCACTGCAACCAATATGAAGGAGTCGTCCCTGTTTCTTTACTCCACGGTGGATCTTGCCTATGTTGGTTCTAACAATACCAATGAGGTAAGGTTGGTTATCTTTAAGAAAAGTGACGCTGATAAGCTGGAACTCAATAAAAACCTGCAAATCACTGATCTTTCGGTTACAATAAAAAAACCCGGTTCTCAGGATAAGGCCGTTGTTACCATTGATACACTCAAGCAGCAGCTGCAGAAGCAGACCCAGTAATGCGGGGCTCTGATTGATGAAAAATATGAACCGCGAGCGAATAAAGACCATTGTATTGTTATTTTTAGTAGCAGTATCAGTGCTGCAAATCTCGATCCATTGGTATCAGCAGGCCCAGGGGTTTCCCTTTAGTCACATAGCTGCCTTTTTCAATAAGCAGGCTGTAACTCCCGATGTAAAAGCGGATGCCATTAAGGAAGGTTACTTTCTGCCCAAGGAAATTGTGTTGTCATCAAATCTCAATTCACAGGTCGTACTAAATTCTGGAAGTGCAGATTATAAAAATATCTGGAACGATTTTCAAAATAACTATTTGCCGGCTCTCTTAAATCAGAAGCCTATAAAGATCTTTCCTTCGGAGATGTGGAGCTCCTTTATTGGAGGCACCTATACCACCCGGCTTGATTTTGCTGTTGAATGGCCGGCAGCTATTGTCTACTGGATAGGTGATCGCACAACCAGAGAAAATCAAGGCTTTTCCACCATGAAAAGCGTTGCGCTTCTTCCTCAGAAGGATGTAAATGCCACTGTTAATACAGTGTATGTTCTTGATAAATCTGCGGGCTATGTCTATATGTATCTTGTCTCCATGGACAGTGAATTTTTACCCAAGGCCTATTATGAATACCTTAATGAAACCTCTTCCAGTCTGGTGCAAAACGGGGCGGGAGTGGCTGTCAGCAACCTGAATACGGCCTATCCGGGAAGCTTTAATGCCCAGGAGGACATTAAAATACCCTTAAGCCAGTCCTCGCAAACCTGGTTGTATACTATTTCTTCCACAATTCCCGATCAGATTGTGCTGGCAAAGGAGAATATTGATGAGGTTCAAAGCAGTATCCTTCTAAACCTGAAGGACAGTATGATGCCTTCGTTGGACGAAACTGCCGGAACAGCTGTTTTTTCTGATACGGAATATTTATACAAGCTTAATTCAGACGGCCTTTTTGAGTATACCTACCTTCCTTCGCGTACAGACGCTCCGGGTGACGTTAATGCGGCATTCATTAATGCAGTCTCCTTTCTTGAGGTGAGAAACAGCCTTTTTGGTGAAGCCAAACCCTTTTTAACTTCTCTGAAAACCTACGGAAATTATTATGAATTTACCTTTGACTACCGGGTTGGAGATGCCTTTATTAAAGAGATTGAAACTAGCGAGGCAGGCGAGCATAAAATTACATCGCCCATACTTGTCAGGGCAACAGATGAACGTGTACTTTACTGCAGCTGGCTTATTCGCTCCTTCACCGAAGCTGAATCTCTGAGCCTTTATCGAACTCATTTCATAGAGATTGTGGAAAGAAACATAAGAGAGCAGTTTTACGATCTCTATAGCTTTATAGCAGAAGGCCAGGCAGTATTTAACGCCATTGATGTTGGATATGTTTTTTCACAGGACAGTAATGAGGAAGAGATCCTGGAACCATGCTTTATAATTGATACCGAATCGGGGGATTATAATGTCCGCCTCTACAGGGAGGCAAAGTAAATGGATTGGGGAAGAGCCAAAACAATTTTGATAGTCTTGTTTTCAATGTTAAATGTATTTCTTTTTGGTACCATCATTTACACAAATACGACCATACGGTTTAACTCCGATTACACACGTTATGCCCTTGCCTATATGGAGAGGCGAAATATCAGTCTTAATACTTCCGTGCCTGCCCGGGGACCTAAAGCTCCCAGCTTGTCATATCAGGCGGAAGAACTTAATATTGATCCTATTGCCAGTATTATTTCGGATAAGGATAAACCGGTCTCTTCTGAGGTAAACGGTTTACATCAATGGCAGGAAGAGAAGGAGTATGTCCAATACGCCGACGACTACCTAAAGCTGTTGGATCAAAATCCTCAAGGTATTGTCTTTACAGAAAACCGAAGCGAAATAGCAGCTTCAATAAAAAAATATCTCTCATCGCTCAATTTAAGCGAGAGCGACTATGTTATGGATAGCCTTCTTTTAGAGGATGGGCAATGGAAAGGCCTCTTTTCCCAACGCTATAAAAATGAGATACTTTTCGACAACCGACTGTTTATAACCCTTGACAGGGAAAATACCCTCACATTAGAGGGCGGGGTAAAGAAGGTTAAAAAGGCGCTCTCACCGGATTCTATCCTCACAGCATATGAAATTCTCGTTCTGGGGAACCTCCCCAACGATTCTGTTATCACGGTGATGGATTTTGGCTATATGCGGGTCAAAGAGGGAGATCTTTTTGATACGCCGGTCTGGCGCATCCTGCTTAATGACCAGGAAGAACGATTCTATAATGCCTATACTGGAGAAAGAGTCATAGCGGAATAGCGGATTTCATAGCAGTGTCCGGCCGGACACTGTCTTTTTCTGCGCAAAAAAGTTATAAAGAGGCTTCTAAAACAAAATACCTCCCCTTTTTTGCAGGTTATTTCTGGACAATTGCAGGATTTGCCTATTTAATGATATAATTATGGACTGGATAAGTGATGAACGACCGGAAGGCTGGTGTATTAGTGGACAGGCTTATTATCCGCGGGCAGAAGCGCCTCAGTGGTACAGTTACCGTAAGCGGCGCAAAAAATGCGGCGTTAGGGGTATTACCCGCATCTTTATTGCTCAATGATGTTTGTACAATTGAAAATGTTCCTAACATTATAGATATTGACGTTTTGCAAAGGATTATGTCCTCTCTGGGAGCACGTTTTGAAACCCTTTCCAATGGGGTGTTAAAGGTTGACACCCGGACGGTATCCTCCCATATTGCTACAAGTGAGGATATGAACCGTTTAAGAGGATCCTATTATCTTATGGGTGCCCTGCTGGGCCGTTTTAAGAAGGCAGTGGTCACCTTCCCGGGAGGCTGTAATTTTGGCGTAAGGCCCATCGATCAGCATATAAAGGGCTTTGAGTCCTTAGGCGCCAAGGTTGAAATCGAGCATGGCTTTATTAAGCTGAGTGCGGACAAATTAGTGGGAGCTCCCATTTATATGGATGTGGTGAGTGTGGGAGCTACCATAAATATCATGATGGCAGCGGTGAGGGCCGAAGGTCTTACTA